>NZ_MTPV01000077.1:0-17128 GCF_002009585.1 Arthrobacter sp. SRS-W-1-2016
GCCCGCGCGGGGGGGGCGCCCCCCCCCCCCCCCCTCGGGGGGGGGGGCCCCCCCCGGCCCCCCCGCGCGGGGGGGGCGGGCCCGGCCCCCCCCCCCGCCATGATGTTGCCTGTCATCAGTCCATGACTAGGTCCCGCGCTGCGGCCGCGATGTGGCGTGCGGAAATACCCGCAGCGTTGAGCAAGTCCTTGGGTTCTCCGGACCCCGGCAGCTCCCTCACCGCGAGCAGTGCCAGATGGAGTTTCGGAGTGTTGGCACTCGCGAGCGCTTCGAGGACGGCCGAGCCGATGCCGCCTTGGGCGTAGTGGTCTTCCGCGACAACTATCCGGCCGTCGGTTTCGAGGCACGTACGGCGCAGGGTCTCGACGTCGATCGGCTTGATGGAGTAGAGGTCGATGACTCGGGCTTTGATTCCGGACTCGGCCAGTTGCTCGGCGGCCGCGAGGCACTCGTGGAGCGTGACGCCGGCGCCGATGAGCGCCACCTGGTCGTCGGGCCCGGCGCCGTGGACTTTGCTTCCGCCGAGGGGAAATTGTTCGTCCGGCCCGTAAATCACGGGGTAGGCTCCACGGGTGGCCCGCAGGTAGGAGATTCCAGGCGTGTCCGCCATCGTGCTCACAAGCTGCGCCGTGGATGGGGCGTCGGCCGGATAGAGCACAGTGGAACTGTGCACCGCCCGCATGGCTGCGATGTCCTCCAGGGCCATTTGCGAAGGACCATCTTGCCCGATTTCAACGCCGGCGTGCGTGCCGACGAGCCGGATGTCCACTTCTGAGACTCCGGCCATGCGGATGAAGTCGAAGGGCCGAGAAACGAGGAAAGCCGCGAAACTTGAGGCGAAAGCGACGTATCCACGTACCGAGAGGCCGATGGTTGCGGCGACGAGTTGCTGCTCGGCAATGAAGATTTCGAAATACCGCTCTGGGGCTACCTCCTTGAAGTCTCCGGCGTGGGTCGAATTCCCTACCTCGCCATCGAGGACAACCACTTCGGGGCGGACCGCAAGCGCGGACACTGCGGCGCCGAAGGCGGCCCTGGTCGCTGCTTTGTCGCCAACCTTCCACTCCGGAAGTGTTACCGCACCGTGTGTGTCCGGCGTGATTGCCGGGGTACCCGGCTCCGGAAGGCTGGTGGCAACGCGGACGCTGCTTGGCCCGCCGAGGGCTGCTATGGCTTTCTCGGCCATGTCTGCCGGTAGCGCCTTGCCGTGCCAGCCGTTCTGGTCTTCGATCTCAGGCACACCTTTACCCTTGATCGTCTTTGCCAGGATGACGGTCGGCTGGTCTGGATCGCTCCGCGCCCGGTCCAGGGCGTCGTCGATCTCGGCTAGGTCATGGCCGTCGATGATGAGGGCCCGGGCCCCGAAAGCCTCAACCCGCCTGGAGTACGCGTCCATGTTCCACTGCAGTTCGGTAGGGCCGTCCTGACCGAGCCGGTTGACGTCCACAATGGCCGTGAGGTTGCCGAGCTTGTAGTAGGCCGCCTTGTCCAGGGCTTCCCAGATGGACCCTTCGGCTAGTTCGCTGTCTCCGCACAACACCCAGGTATGGAAGGGCAGCTTGTCCAGGTACCGTCCGGCCATGCTCACCCCGACGGCGACCGGCAGCCCTTGCCCCAGCGAGCCCGTCGCCACGTCGACCCAGGGCAGAACCGGCGTCGGGTGGCCCTGTAGCCGGGCGCCGAACTGCCGGTAGGTATTCAGCAGCTCATCTTCCTCCACGACGCCTACTGCCCGATACATGGAATACAGCAGGGGCGAAGCGTGTCCCTTGGAGAAGATGAGGTGGTCGTTGTTCGGCAGTTCCGGGCGTTCCCAGTCGTAGCGAAGGTGCCGTGTGAGGAGCACCGCCATTAAATCCGCGGCGGACAGCGACGACGTGGGATGACCCGAGCCGGCGTTGGTGCTGCACCTGATCGAATCCACGCGCAATTGCGTGGCCAGCGCCCGGATGGAATCCGCTTCGTCGGCTTCCAACCGGGCGTGGGTTGTTGTCCTGTCTTCTAACATGCCCCGGTCCCTTTCCTTAGTGCTCGTTCAGCCGCTCGAGCAAGTTCCCCAAGGCTTCGCGAATATCGTCATGGTCGTGCTGGCTAGCCCTGCTTTCGCCTGAAATCACGGCGCATCGATGAATCTTCTTGAAGTCTCCAAACGGGAATTTGTAGCGGCCCTTCTGACCTTCGGGGTGCTCGTCGTCCACGCCAAGAAACCACTTCGAATATTCGGCGCTTCCGTTCTTGTCCAGAAACGCGTTCTCATCCTGCGTCGACGGCGCATGCTCGCTCCAATCGTCGCGGGTATCGATGACTACTTTGTTGTCCCGGATAAGGCTCTTCGCATGATCAAAGGCTTTCCTGTTGAGTTTCACCGTCATGCCTGGGACCTCCATCTCTTCCGTCACACTATGCAAAAGGCCACGTCACAAGATCGTGAGTGGCGGCTCGCCCAAGGGCCTAGAGGGCGGGAACGGAAGGTCCGGACCGGGCTCGGGGACCGGAGAAGGTCCCGGCTCAGGCAACGGAGCCGGTTCGGGGGTTCCGGGATGGGGTCCGGGACTCGGTTCCGGCCCGGGGGCCGGCACGGGCGTCGGCCCTGGCTCGGGGAACGGAACCGGTTCCGGCGTCGGTGTTGGGCCAGGCTCCCGGGTGGGGTCGGCGTTGGGGTCCCGGGTCGGGTCGGGAGGGAACTCACTCATTGTTTGCTCCTCGGAATGTCAGGTGATTCCTATCGGACTTCCGTGGGGCCGGCCTGTTCAGGCAGGCCCCACGGGGCTCAGCGATCCGTCGAACGCGGATGTGCTTCCGGGTCTTCCGTGGTGTAGTCGCCTTCGATGCGCTCCGCGGGCAGGTCAGTGACGCGTTCCGTGCCGTAGTCGCCCTCGGTGTACTGGCCGACGCGAGTCGCGTCGGCGCCGTCGGGCACTTCCATCGCCGCCGGCGCCGTCAGGTCAGGATCGACGGCGGGAAGTTCCGAAGTGGTGGCCGAACGGGGTACGGCTGCGCCGGATTCGTCGACATCGCCGGCGGCAACGGAGCCGCGCCAGCCGCCGGTCTCGAGGCCGCGCTCTTCGATGAATTTCTTGAACTTGTCGAGATCGGCTGAAACCCGCATATCGTCAATCCCCACCAGCGAGCCGGCCTTTTCGGCAATGCTCTCCGGCTCCCATTCGATCTCCACACTCACACGGGTACGGTCCGCGCCAAGGGGCTCGAAGCTTACCGAGCCTGCGTTCCGCGGTCCGTCGATGCTTGCCCAGCTGACCAGGGAATCCGGAACCTGTTCCAGGATCTGGGCATTGAAGTCGCGCTTGACGCCGCCAACGTTGGTGGAGAAATGCAGGGCGGTCTCGTCGATTTGCTCGACCGCTTCGACGCCTTTCATGAATTCCGGGAAGGACTCAAACTGGGTCCATTGGTTGTAAGCCACTGAAACGGGAACTTCCACGTCGATCGTTCGATTAACCGTAGCCATGTTCATGCTCCTTGCTAGTGCTTGTTCCTGCGGAGATTGGTGGTTGTCCAGGCGATTTAGCCAGCGTCGAATGTCTCGCCGTCGTCGTCTTTCGGGGACTTGTCCTCGGGCAGCCCGGTCGCATCGCCCTTCGGCTCCGACGAGAAAGAACTCCCGGTCTTGCTCTCTTCGGAGTTGGAGTCGTCCAGCTCGGCATCGGCTGATGGCACCGCGACTGAATCGTCGCCGTCGTCGCCTGTTGCGGGGGCGTCTTGTTCCTTCGGCTGATTCGCCTGCTGCCCCTCGTTGCCTGGCATTTCTTGTGCGGGGGTCGGAGTTCCGTAGCCCCCGGCTTCTTCGGCTCCATGCTGCTCGTCCATGTCCACGCTGTCCTTTCCGTGCTGGTTGAACCTGTTGATGGAAAATCAAGGACCGGCTACTACGGCGTCTTCCTCCGGCGGCCGCAGAGCGGACTCGGAAAAGCAGGACCCTTGGGCCCCGGACGAGATGGACGCCAGTCTTCGTTCGACGGTTCGCGTGACCTTGCCACCACATCGAAACTAATAGGCCGGACGGACTCTTGTCCATGGATTCCGGCAAATTGATCAGCAGACTTACTATCTTGATCGAAAAGGCCTAGACTACCTCGGCATGCGAGCCGCGAACTACGACTCCCGCGGCTCGGGCGCCGTGCCTGATACGTCGTCCGGCACGGCCTTCCGCCGCCGGGGCGACCAGGAAAGCAGCGGGTACAGCAGCACGAGTGCGGCGAGCACCACAAGGATGCCGCCAGCGGCGGCGAAGCCCGCCTCGGGCCCCACAGCAACACTGAAGATCAGTCCGGCGCATCCTGCAATCAGCACGGCGACGCAAGCGACGACCGTCTTGACGATCGTGTTCCCGGCGGCCACTAGCCGGTACTTGACGTGATGCTGGAAGAGTCGCCGGTGCAGGCTGACCGGGACCAGCATGAGCCCGGTAGTCATCGTCGCCAGGACAACCAAGAGGAGGAACCACCACTTCTGCAGCTCTGTCAGCGTGGCGAATCGCTGCTGGAACGGAAGGGTCAGCAGGAAGCCCCCGATGATTTGGACGCCTGTCTGGAGAACGCGCATCTCCTGGAGCAGATCGTTCCAGTTGCGGTCCATCCGCTGGTCCTCGGACTCGTGCCTGGTATCGGCCGCCGGACCAGGAAGCAACGGATCCTCCGGATGGCTCACGATGGCCGAGGCAATTGGCAACCTGCCACAGGGTTCAGTCCCATGTAGTTCAGCGGACCGGCGACAATATTCAACGTAATCGTCGCGAACTGGGAACACTGTGCGGGGACTGCGTTGAAGTAGCCCCGCTGGCCGGCGGCTACCGCTCCCACGACGAGCCAGATCACCACGATCAGCCCGAAGAATGACCCGAATCGCATGGCCATCGACCAACCTCTCCTCAATTCCGGATGTCTTCAGCTTACTGATTAAGCAACCTGGACCATAGGCTGGCCTGATGGGATACCACGTTGGGACCTCGGGGTGGAGTTACGACCACTGGGAGCACGTGCTCTATCCTCCCGGAACTCCCTCCCGCAACCGGCTCGGGTACTACGAGCAACAGTTCGACACCGTAGAACTCAACGCGAGTTTCTATCGCTGGCCCCGCGATGCATCCTTCGCGAGCTGGCGACGGCGGTTACCTGACGGTTTCGTGTTTTCGGTCAAAGCCCCCCGCGGACTCACCCACGGAAAGCGCCTGTACGCGCCGGAAACCTGGGTCGGAAGGATCTCGCCAGCGTGGCATGAACTGGGGGACAGGCGCGGAGTTCTGCTGGTCCAGCTGCCACCCGGGATGGAGCGCGACGACGGCAGGCTGGCCTATTTCCTAGACCTCCTCCCCGAGTGGATGAAGGTGGCCGTCGAGTTCCGCCATCCCAGCTGGCACGACGAGTCTGTCTTCGAGCTGCTTGAGGAGCGCCAAACGGCATACTGCGTCATGAGCGGGGCCGGGTTGCCTTGCGTCCTCCGTGCCACGGCGCCGTTTGTCTATGTCAGGATGCATGGGCCGGACCACCACCACCTTTACGGAGGGTCGTACTCCGCGCAGGACTTGCTCTGGTGGGCGGACCGGATTTCGGAGTGGGAGGCCGCCGGCAAGGAGGTCTTCGTCTATTTCAACAACGACGGCGGCGGCAACGCGGTGCGTGACGCCCGGGCCCTCCGTTCATTCCTCGGCAACCGCGAGGGCTGACCGCTCGATCGTTAGGCGGTAGATTTCATGGGTCAATCCAAGGGGGCCAAGGTGCCATCGTCATCACTCATGACCGTGATTCTGGCTTTTGCCGCAAATCTTCTTGTTGCGACGGCAAAAACTGTTGCTGCCGTTATTAGCGGGTCGGCTTCGATGATCGCCGAGTCCGCCCACTCTTGGGCGGACACCGGAAACCAGGTGTTCTTGCTGGTGGCTGAGAGGAGATCCTCGAAACAGCGCGACGTAGCCCACCCTATGGGCTATGGGAGGGAAGCGTACGTGTGGTCGATGTTTGCCGCATTCGGGCTTTTCACCGCGGGGGCCGTGGTCTCCGTGATGCACGGCATCCAACAGCTTTTCGCACCAGAGCCCGCCGGCGATTTCGCGGTCGCCTATATTGTCTTGGCAATATCGTTCGTTCTCGAAGGCGCGTCGTTCGTCCAGGCGTTACGGCAAGCGCGCACGTCCGCGCGGGAGCTTGAACGCCGCACGTTGGAGCAGGTCCTCAAGAGCTCGGATCCCACCATGCGCGCCGTCTTCGCGGAGGACAGTGCGGCATTGATTGGCCTGGTGATTGCCTTCTTGGGCATCTTGCTGCACCAGCTCACGGGATCGCCACTTCCAGACGCTCTCGGATCCATATTCGTCGGCATCCTTCTCGGGGTGATCGCGGTGGTGTTGATAGATCGCAATCGCCGATTCCTCGTCGGCCAGGGCGTTACTCCCGAACTCGAGAAATCGATGGCGATCAGGGTCCTGGAACACCCGGAAATCGAGCGCCTGACCTATCTGCACCTGGAGTTTGTCGGGCCGCGCAAGCTGTACCTCGTAGCGGCCGTGGATATCACGGGCGACCTTCGGGAGCACGAAGTAGCCGTGGCCCTGCGCCGCGTGGAACGGGAACTGGAAGACGAGGACACCGTCGAGGAAGCGGTGCTGACCCTCGCTACCCCCGACGAACCCTCTCTGTCCTTTGGTGTTCGGCCACCATCGCCGGCCGTTGAATAAGACGAGCCCGGCAAGCCGCCGGAACCACCGGAGAAAACAAGTACACGCCACTCGTGCCATGGTTCACTCAAAGTTGTTGACTCAAGAGACCAGCATCCGCGCGCTGTCCGGGGACGCCGATCCCAGCTGGCCAACGGCAGGGTCGGCCGAACGATCGAACAGGCGCCGCGGAAGCACAGCCAACGTTGAGGGGAGCTGCAATGGACGCGCAAGTTTGGATTTGGATCGTGGTGGCGATTGTCATCATCGCGGTGATCGTCGCCGTCGTCCTTTATGGGCGCCGCGCGAAGAACGCCGCCAACCGCAAGCGCGCCGCGGATCTCCGCGAGAAAGCCCGTACCGATGCCCTCGGAGCCCATGAGCGCAGCGCCGAAGCCGCCAGGGCGAAGGCCGACGCAGCCCGGGCCGAGAACGAAGCGGAGCGGTTGCACCAGGAGGCCACCGAGAAGCAGAGGGCTGCCGAGCGTGCCAGTGAAGCCTCGCAGGACAGGCTGCGGCGGGCGGAGGAGCTGGACCCCGATGCCGGCAATCGCTCGGTCAGCGACGACGGCGGCCGTGGGGATAGGAACGACGACGGCGGCCGCCTGGACAGGGACGACGCCAACCGGCGAGAGCGGGACGAGGACCGAGGCGACGATGAAGGACGCCGAGGGCCTAGACCGTAGGTCCGGGCAGCCCTTAAACCCCACCTGAAGCGGGAGCGGTTTGAGGCTGCTCTGCCAATTCCTGGGTTGCGGCCCAGCTCGCAAGGAGGCGCAGGGCATCCGCCGAAGGGGAGCCGGGCTCTGCAGGGTAGATGAACAGCGAAAGTCCTGTGTCCGCTGACAACTCCATCGCTTCGAACAGCAGTCGGAGTTCGCCCACCACAGGGTGATGGAAATGCTTGAAGCCGCTGTAGTGGCGGCGCACGTTGTGTGCCGCCCAGCGAGTGCGGAATTCATCGCTGCGGGTGGACAGCTCTCCTACGAGGTCGCTCAGTCCGCGGTCGAAGGGATCGCGGCCGGCCTCGGTGCGAAGGATGGCCACCATATTGTTGGCAGCGAGTTCCCAATCCGGGAAGAACCTCCGCGCCCGCTCCTCGTCCAGGAAAATGAAGCGCGCGTAGTTGGCCGGCCGGACCGGGTCGACGTACATCTCCGAATGCAATGCGCGGCCGAGCCTGTTGGCGGCGAGGATGTCCATGCGTGCGTTGCGGACAAACGCCGGCGCGTCAGTGATGGCGTCGAGGGCAAACTGGACGCTCGGCCGCAGATTTTGCGGCGCAGAACGACGCTGCCTCTTGCTTGTTCCTGCGGCGCGGGCCAGATCGAAGAGATGTGCACGTTCGGCGTCGTCCAGGTGCAACGCCCTGGCCAACGCTTCCAGGACGCTTTCAGACACTCCCGCAAGGTTGCCGCGCTCAAGGCGGGTGTAATACTCGACGCTCACGCCGGCGAGGGTCGCGACTTCTCCGCGACGGAGCCCGGGTACCCGCCGGTTCCCGCCCGATGTCGGCAACCCAGCCTGTTCGGGGGTGATCTTCGCCCGACGGGAGGCAAGGAAATCGCGAGCGTCGTTCCGGTTGTCCATGCGCTCAACGATAGTGAACTTACAGCGCAGTGGGGGAGTCCCTGCCAGTACCTCCCTCAGCGGCAAGTCACCAGCAAAGGTCACGGACCCGGCGTCGTGATGGCCCCGACGTCGTCCTAGAAAATGTGGAAGTCGCCGGCGTCGGCGTTCGCGGACGGGTACACCACAGGTTCCCGCCCCAACTCAAGCAGGACGTCGTTGATGCTCATCTGCCCGTCGAGTTGGACGGCCGGGACGAAGGCGGCTTCGGATTCGACTTCAGCGGTCATGGATCGATCCTATGCGCGGCGGAGCCTGCCGACATGATGAACACGCGGCCGTCAGGGCAAGACGCCGAGCGTTGTTTTGTGCTCGAAGGTCACGACTTCTGGGATGCGGCCGCCGAAGGGGAGAGATCGGCCAGCGTGAGGGGATGCGCGGGAGTCCCGGGGAAGGGGTGGCTGACAGTTACGGCTAAATCCGCATTGACGTGGACCAGCGCACCGGAGGGCAGCGCACGCCACCCGGGGTTGTCATCCATCGGTTCGGTGGCGATGAGGACGTGTCCTGCACGCGAGGCCTCCTTGCTGTGCGCGCGGATTCGGGAGCTGCGTGCGTCAAGCGGCGCTTCCTCGTCGGAGCGGGCAGGCAACCGTTCCAGGATGTGCAATTCATGCGTTTCCGGGTACCTGACGGCCCAAAGGTCGCCAGCGGTCGTCAGGATGAGGTTCAAGCTGAACACCGGAAGCTCCGCGGCGATCCAGCTGATCGCCCGGGTGATACCTTCGCCGACGTCGCCATCCGCCCGTCTGGTCTCGGCAGTGATCAGTGCGAAGAGCCGCTCGCTGTCGGTCTGGCCCTCCACCAGGTCTGCGACTCCGAACTCGGCCAGCCGCTGGTCCAGCCGATCAAGATCGCCGAACGCGCCGTTGTGGGCGAACAACCGACCGTCCTGTTCGAACGGGTGGGTGTTGACCATGGTGTGCGCGCCGGTACTGGCATACCTCACGTGGGCCAGGAACGTCGTGCTTTTCAGGACCCGTGCCTCACGAGCAAACGCGTGGTCCTCCCATGCAGCGAGCGGCTGCTTGGCAACATGGGCCGCGCCGTCGCCGTCGAACGTGCCTATGCCAGCGCCGTCGGGCTCGCGCCGGCTCTGGTCAGCGAGGCTGTCCGGCGCGTCCAAAAGCCAGAAAGTGGCCCGAACTGCCTGCGAACCGGCATGCAAGCCGAACAATCGGCACATGGCACTCCTCTTGCTTGAATTGCTTGGATTTGCGTGACGCTGCTGGCTAGTGGTGGAACGCCTGGGTTTGCCCACCCGCGGGCATCGGCGCAGTGAGACCGTCCAGGTAAGCAACTTCCTTCTTGAGGTCGGCCAGGAAACTGGATGCGAGATCTCGAGTGAAGCCGTTGCGGACAACGATCCGTTGAACCGTGATCTCGCTCAGTCCCTCCGGCATGGGGTACGCGGGAACAAGCCATCCGTTCATCCGCAGCCGTTCTGACAAGTGGTGAAGGTTCCACTTCTCCGTGTAGCCGTCAGTAAGCTGCCACGCAAAGACCGGAATGTCCGATCCGTCGCTCCACAAGGTAAACGACTCCATCGCCCCTATTTCGCTGGAGAGATAGAGCGCCACGTCGCGGGAGGCTGCCTGTACGGATCTGTATCCCTCGTATCCGAGCCGGAGGAACAGGTAGTACTGAAGGAGCACTTGGGCGCCCGGGCGTGAGAAGTTGAGGGCAAAGCTCGGCATGTTCCCGCCCAGGTAACTGACATGGAAGATCAGGTCCTCGGGGAGCGCCTGCTCGTCACGCCAGATGATCCAGCCAAGGCCGGGATAGACCAAGCCGTACTTGTGGCCGGACGTGTTGATCGAAGCGACCCGCGGCAGGCGGAAGTCCCAGACCGTCTCCTTTTGCAGGAAAGGCGCAACCATCGCTCCAGAGGCGCCGTCGACGTGGATCGGCACATCGAGGCCATGCTTTTCCTGGATTTCGTCCAAGGCAGCCGAGATTTGCTCCACAGGTTCATAGGCCCCCGTGTAAGTCACGCCCATGATGGCCACTACGCCGATGGTGTTCTCGTCCACGTACTTGTCCAGCTCGTAGCCGTCCAGGACTTGGTGTTCCTTCGACACCGGGACGTACCGGGCCTCCACGTCCCAGTAGTTGCAGAACTTCTCCCAGCACACCTGCACGGCCGAGCTGAGGACAAGGTTGGGCTTGTCCGTGGAAAGGCCGGCCGCACGGCGTGCATGCTGCCAGCGTCGCTTCAATGCCAGGCCGCCCAGCATGCATGCCTCGGACGAACCGATCGTTGAGGTTCCAACGGACTTGGCGGGATCGGGCGCGTTCCACAAGTCTGCGAGCATCCGCCAGCAGCGGGTCTCGATCAAGGCCGTCTGGGGGTATTCGTCCTTGTCGATCATGTTCTTGTCGAACGTCTCGGCATACAGTTTCGACGCTTCCGGTTCCATCCACGTTCCAACGAACGTAGCCAGATTCAGGCGGGAGTTGCCGTCCAGCATGGCTTCGTCGTGGACCACCTGGTAGGCAGTCGAAGGAAGGGACTCGCCGTCCGGAAGGGTGAACCGGGGAAAAATACTGGATTCTCCCGGGCGGCTGAACACCGGGTTCAACTCAACTGCTGTGTCGGTTTCATGGGCTGATGTTCGGTGTGACCTACTGATGGTTCGCTCCTTTGACTCGCCGCAGCGTCAGCCGCTGCAGTGGCATGGCCCGCCAAGGCCCCACGCTACCGTGGCAGGCCTCCGTGCCCAAGCTCATCCGGGAGCCGCTGGCCGAGGCGATTCCACCCCCATGCCATGGTGCCAAAGTGACTCCTGGTGCATAATCGCAGGGGACGGAGCTCAGTCACCGCGATCGTAGGAGGCACCAATGCCGATGCAGGACACTCCAGAAGATCGACAGCCGGGGGAAGCGCGAAGCGTTCCGCTGCCTGGATCGGAGCGGGCTCCCGCTCCGGGCATCCGGGACAGTCTCGGTCCCGTTGATCCGTCCCGGCGGATCGAGGTGACGGTCATCCTGAGGCGGCAGGAGGAAATGGCTGACGTTCCGTCCGAAGCGATTTCCCGGGACGAACTGGCCTCCCGATACGGCGCATCGGCCGCAGACCTGGATCTGGCCGAACGCACTTTCGCCACCCTTGGTCTCGACATCGTGGAGTCCGACGCCGCCAGCCGCAGGATTCGGCTGGCCGGAACCGTCGAGCGGATGAGCAGCACCTTCGGGACGTCCCTGGACGAACTGACGAGCCGCAGCCCGGACGGCAGTGCCGTCACCCACCGTCATCGCACTGGGGGACTCCACATACCTGCAGCCCTCGACGGCGTCGTCGTTGCCGTCCTCGGCCTTGACGACCGTCCCCAGGCACGCGCCCAGTTCCGCGCCATCCCCCTCGCCGCGGCAGGAACCAGCTACACCCCGCCCCAGTTGGGAAAGATCTACAATTTCCCGGCGGGAACCGACGGAACGGGCCAAACCGTTGCCATCCTCGAGTTGGGCGGCGGTTACGGCCAGCAAGACCTTGACGCTTACTTCCAGGGCCTTGGCATCGCCACCCCGAGCATCACGTCGGTGGGAGTCGACGGCGGGGCCAACCAACCGGGGCAGGATCCCGCGGGTGCCGACGGGGAAGTCCTCCTCGACGTCGAAGTAGTGGGCGCCTTGGCGCCGAAAGCCGCAATTGTTGTCTACTTTGCTCCCAACACCGACGCCGGATTCCTGGATGCGATTGTCGCGGCATCCCACGCAAACCCGACGCCGGCCGCAATCAGCATCAGTTGGGGCCAGAGCGAAGACTCCTGGACCGCGCAAGCCCGCACGGCCTTCGACCAGGCCATGGCCGACGCAGCTGCCCTCGGGGTGACGGTGACAGCAGCAGCCGGGGACAACGGCAGTGCGGACGGCGCAACCGACAACAAGGACCACGCCGATTTTCCGGCGTCGAGCCCGCATGTGCTGGCCTGCGGCGGAACCCGTCTTCAAGCAGACGCCTCGACGGGTGTCATCAGCGCGGAAACCGTCTGGAACGACGGTCCCAATTCGGCAACAGGCGGAGGATACAGCGACGTCTTTCCGGTTCCGTCCTGGCAGTCGGGCACCGCGGGACACACCACCCACAAGCCTGCTCCTCGGAAGGCTGGCAGGGGCGTGCCTGATGTCAGTGGCGTCGCCGACCCGCAGACCGGTTACCAAGTGCGCGTCGACGGGAAGGACATGGTGATCGGCGGAACCAGTGCGGTGGCCCCTCTCTGGGCGGCTCTCGTTGCCCGCCTAGCCCAAGCCACCAATAGGCGTTTCGGGCTGATCCAGCCGCTGCTCTATGAAAACGGCACGCAACCGGCGTCGGGCTTCCATGACATCACCGTCGGCTCGAACGGAAGCTACCACGCCGGGACCGGCTGGGATCCCTGCACGGGCCTGGGCAGTCCGAACGGCGGTGCCTTGCTGGCGATGCTTCAAGCCAAAGGGTTGGTTCGATAAACTGGTTGGTGTCCTTTACAACCGCAGGTTTCAAAGGAGGCTACACAATGGCTGGATACTTTGAGCTGATCGACGGACCCAACGATGGGTACAGGGTTGCGCTGCGCGACGGCGACGGCGAGCTTCTGGCGATGTCCACGACTTTCGCCACCAAGCAGTCGGCTGTCCGCGGGATATCCACACTCCGGGAGATTGCCGGGACGGCCCTCATCAAGGACCGGAGCCACGGACGGTGGACCCCGTCCCTTGAACGTCAGGCCCACCACTTGCATTTGTTCCACCAACCCGCATGGCGGAAGCACGAAGTGAGAAGCGCAGGCCGCTCGTAGCCCTGCGATAGCGCGGTTTCGCAGACTGGCCCACACTCCGGTCCCTCAGCCCTCTTCAACGGCTTGCACGGACCGCACTAACGCTTGCCAAGAATCCGTGCGGCACCGGATCTCCTCGACGAAAAACGGCCCGTCCGTGCCTTCTTTGGCTGCCTCAGCCGGAGCGGATACGATGGACGATGGCTGGCTGTGGTCCCCGTACGCCACAAGCTATGAAGCCATATCAATGAATAGGAGACACCCGTGTCAGATGCCCAGCAGATCACCCTCATCGTCGATGGCGAAGAGACCAAGGTGACGGAGGGGACCACCGGCGCGGAACTCTTCTTTGAGCGCCGCGACGTCGTCGTTGCCCGTGTCGACGGCGAACTCAAGGACCTCGACCAGGTGCTGCCCGAGGGTGCCCAGGTTGACGGCATCACCATCGACTCGCCGGATGGCCTGAACGTCCTGCGCCACTCCACCGCACACGTCATGGCCCAGGCCGTGCAGCAGCTTCGCCCGGATGCCAAGCTCGGAATCGGCCCCTACATCACAGACGGCTTCTACTTCGACTTCGATGTTGCCGAGCCCTTCACTCCCGAGGACCTGCGCCAGCTCGAGAAGATGATGCAGAAGATCATCAACCAGAACCAGAAGTTCGTGCGCCGCGTCGTCACCGAGGACGAAGCCCGTGAAGCCATGAAGGATGAGCCTTACAAGCTCGAACTGCTGGGCAAGAAGAACGACGCCGCCGACGCCGGTGAAGGCGTCAACGTCGAGGTGGGCGCCGGGGACATCACCATCTACGACAACGTGGACCGCAAGAGCGGTGAAAGCGTCTGGTGCGATCTTTGCCGCGGGCCGCACCTGCCCAACACCAAACTGATCTCCAACGCCTTCGCCCTGACCCGCTCCTCGGCGGCGTACTGGCTCGGCAACCAGAACAACCAGCAGTTGCAGCGTATCTACGGCACCGCTTGGCCCACCAAAGACGCACTGAAGGCCTACCAGGAGCGCATCGCCGAGGCCGAGCGCCGCGATCACCGCAAGCTCGGAGCGGAGCTGGACCTGTTTTCCTTCCCGGATGAGCTGGGTTCCGGCCTGCCGGTATTCCACCCCAAGGGCGGGATCATCCGCAAGGCGATGGAGGACTATTCGCGCCAACGCCACGTCGACGCCGGATACGAGTTCGTCTACACCCCGCACATCACCAAGGGACACCTCTACGAGGTTTCCGGCCACCTTGACTGGTACAAGGAAGGCATGTTCCCGGCGATGCACATCGACGCGGAATTGAACGACGACGGCACTGTCCGCAAGCCCGGCCAGGACTACTACCTGAAGCCGATGAACTGCCCCATGCACAACCTCATCTTCCGTTCGCGCGGACGCTCCTACCGGGAACTGCCCCTCAGGCTCTTCGAATTCGGCTCTGTGTACCGCTACGAGAAGTCCGGTGTTGTCCACGGCCTGACCCGTGTGCGCGGCATGACACAGGACGATGCCCACATCTACTGCACACGCGAGCAGATGAAGGACGAGCTCACCACCACCCTGAACTTCGTCCTCGGACTGCTCAAGGACTACGGGTTGGACGACTTCTACCTTGAACTGTCCACCAAGAACGAGGACAAGTTCGTTGGCGAGGACGCAGCCTGGGAGGAAGCCACCCGTACCCTGGCAGAAGTAGCCGAGGCCTCGGGACTGGAACTGGTCCCGGATCCGGGTGGAGCCGCGTTCTACGGTCCCAAGATCTCCGTGCAGGCCAAGGACGCACTGGGCCGCACCTGGCAGATGTCCACCATCCAGCTGGACTTCAACCTGCCCGAGCGGTTCGAACTGGAGTTCCAGGCGGCTGACGGCACCCGCCAGCGCCCGGTCATGATACACCGCGCTTTGTTCGGCTCGGTGGAGCGGTTCATGGGCGTCCTGACTGAGCACTACGCGGGAGCATTTCCGGCATGGCTTTCGCCCGTGCAGGTGGTTGGCATTCCGGTGGCGGAGGCGTTCAACGACTACATGTTCGACGTCGTTGGCCAGCTCAAGGCTGCGGGCATCCGTGCCGAGGTGGACATTTCCTCCGACCGCTTCCCGAAGAAGATCCGCACTGCCAGCAAGGACAAGATTCCCTTCGTCCTCATTGCCGGCGGAGAGGACGCGGAGGCAGGCGCAGTCTCGTTCCGCTTCCGTGATGGCAGCCAGGACAACGGCGTGCCCGTTGCCGAGGCCGTCCGCAGGATTGTGGACGCCGTCAAGAACCGCGAGAGCTGACGAGTCGGACGCTTCGGGGGACAGGAAACAGTGCAGGAGAACACGGGCGTGACAGCTGACTATCCGGGCGATGCCGAAGTGACTGATGACTTCGGCCTGGCAGGTGTTCCCGATGCCTTCCAACGCTTGTGGACTCCGCACCGCCTGGCCTACATCAAGGGCGGGCAGAACCAGTTCGATAACGAGGACTGCCCGTTCTGCGTGGCTCCAAGCCGCACGGACGAGGAGGCCCTCATCGTCCGCCGCGGCAAGACGTGCTACGTGGTGCTCAACCTGTTCCCTTACAACCCCGGTCATTTGCTGGTGTGCCCGTACCGGCATGTTCCGGACTACACGGACATCACGGTGCAGGAAACCGCGGAAATGGCCGAGCTCACGCAGACCGCAATGCGGGTGCTGAGGAAGGTGGCCAACCCGAGCGGCTTCAACCTGGGCATGAACCAGGGTGTAGCCGGCGGCGCGGGAATCGCCGCCCACCTGCATCAGCACGTGGTTCCGCGCTGGGGTGGGGACGGAAACTTCTTCCCGATCATCGCCCAGACGAAAGCCATCACCCAGACCCTCGCCGAGGTCCGGCAGCAGGTGGCGGACGCGTGGCCGGAGGAATCGGAACTATCCGGGGAGCCGGATGCTTAATCGGCACGCCCGAGGGTTCTTCACCGGGCTGTTCTCGCCCCTTGCCCGATTCCTGCTCAAAGTGGGGGTCTCGCCTGACGCCGTCACCGTCGTCGGGACCGCCGGAGTAGTTCTCGGCGCCCTGATTCTCTACCCCCTCGGCCAGCTTTGGTGGGGTTCGCTGCTGATCGCCGTATTCGCGCTATCCGACGTCGTGGATGGCATCATGGCGCGGGAGCAGGGGCGCAGCGGCCCGTGGGGAAATTTTCTCGATTCGATGCTGGATCGATTGGCTGACGGCGCCATTTTCGCCGGCGTCGCGATCTGGTTCTTCACCGGGGGCGGGAGCAGCGCGATTGCCATCGCGTCTCTGGCCTGTCTAGTGCTTGGGATGGTGGTTTCGTACGCCCGCGCCAAGGCTGAATCTCTGGGCTTCTACGCCAATGTGGGCATCGCCGAGCGCGCGGAGCGGCTCATCTCGGTGCTCCTCGTCACCGGATTGACCGGGCTGGGATTGCCTTCCGTCGTGTTGCTGGTGACCCTCGTCATCCTCGCCGCCGCCACGGCAGTCACCGTCGTCCAAAGGATGGCGGCCGTCCGCGAACAGGCGATGGCAGACGTCGACGGCGGGACTCCCGCATAAGCGGTCTGATCATTTTGCTGCCCCGGCGCGTTTCGTGGCGGGGCACGCTCATGTCCGGGGCGGGTTTATGTGCGGGTGGGTCTGAAGTGGTGGTTGCGTCGGGGTGTTTGGCGGGGGTCGAGGTGGGGTGGGGGTGTGAACCATGGCACGCCGGTTTCGGTGGTGATGGTCCAGTGTTCTTTGTGGATGACGTGGTGGTGGTGGCTGCAGAGCAGGGTGCCGTTGTCGGTTGAGGTGGTGCCTTCGTTGGTCCAGTAGGTGATGTGGTGGGCTTCGCACCAGGGTGCGGGGATGGTGCAGTCGGGGAAGGCGCAGCCTTGGTCGCGGGCGATGATGGCTTTGCGGATGTGGGGCGGGAAGATCCTGGTGGTGCGGCCGATGTCCAGGACGCGGCCCGCGCTGCCGAGCAGGACGGGGATGATGTCGGCGTCGCAGGCGATTTTGCGGATGGCCGTGGGGTGGATCGGGCCGTGGAACGTGGCGGTTCCGGTGCCGGGCCGGGCGTTTGCTGCGCCGGGGTTTGGGGTGCCGGGGTTTGGG
>NZ_MTPV01000056.1:0-16737 GCF_002009585.1 Arthrobacter sp. SRS-W-1-2016
AGCTTAGCTATCCCGGAATTCGCCCGCCAACACTGGGAAGCAACCCCATCCCATACACACGTTTTGTCCTATAACCCATGTGAGCGGGGGTTGCCGGGGAGGCGGGTATATGTGAGCGGGGGTTAGCCCCGCGGGCCGCGGAACTTGGAGAAACCCCGCCACAAACCGTAGACGGCGCCTCCGACAGTCGCAGCCTTGAGGCCGAGCGTCGCTGCCCGACGGCCGGAACGGAAGTCGTAAACAGGCCAGTTGTTCTCCCGCGCGTGGCGGCGCAACCGGGAATCGGGATTGATGCACACCGGGTGGCCCACCAAAGTGAGGAGCGGGATGTCGTTATGTGAATCGCTGTAGGCCCAGCAGCGCTTCAGGTCCAGGCCTTCTTCGTCCGCTATGCGCCGCACAGCCACGGCTTTGGCAGGCCCGTGGAGGATCTCGCCCACCAACCTGCCCGTATA
The DNA here is from genome assembly GCF_002009585.1 of Arthrobacter sp. SRS-W-1-2016. Classification (NCBI taxonomy): domain Bacteria; kingdom Bacillati; phylum Actinomycetota; class Actinomycetes; order Micrococcales; family Micrococcaceae; genus Arthrobacter; species Arthrobacter sp. SRS-W-1-2016. The sequence goes on from NZ_MTPV01000056.1 coordinate 456, forward strand.
GGCACCGTCTTCAACCTCGCCCACGGTACCCAGGGCGCCGGTCAGGCCGAGCCGCGTGGAGATGACGGTGGCAACCTCGATGGGCGTCGCGGTCACGAGCCAGACCTTCCGGCCAACCCGCAGGTGCTGTTCCGCCAAGGCCTTGGTACCCGGCCAGATCCGCGACTCGATCATCTCGTCGTAGACCTCTTCGCCGAGCTCCCTGATGTCGGACACCTTGATGCCGGCGGCGAGGACCAGCGCGGAATCCCGGACCGAATGGACATCCTCCATTTTTTCGCCCCGCAGCACGAACTTGAACTGCTTCCAGGCAAAACCCGCGGCCTGGGAGAGCGTGAAGGCCTTGCGTTCGTACATTTTGCGGGCGACATGGAAGAGGCTGGCACCCTTCATGAGGGTGTTGTCGACGTCGAAGAATGCGGCTTCGCCGTGTTGCTGCGTTGCAGCCGGCGCGGTGGCCACAACGGCGTTCTTCTCGACGGGCATGCCATGAGTCTAGTCAATCGCCCGGCCTCCTGCCGTTCGCGACGGCTCCGTCGACGCGGAAGCGATACCGTTGAACTATGCCAAATCCCGACGTCGTACTCCTCACCAAAGCTGACTGCCACCTTTGCGCCGAGGCGCGTGACGCCGTCGAACGCGTGACCTCAAGCCTCGGGCTCACGTGGACGGAACAATCGATCGACACCGACCCGGTACTGCGCGAGCGGTACGCCGAGGAGATCCCCGTGGTCTTCGTGGACGGAATCCAGCGGGATTTCTGGAAAATCGATGAGGCACGGTTGGTACGGCTCCTGAAGAAGGCCATCGCAGCCTGAACATGCGTGCGGTGCTTTGTTGGCAATAGAGTGGGAAAACAAAGCGACGCAATGGAGAAGAACGTGACTGCGCTGGAACCGTCCGCCGAAGCTGTTCCCGGGGACAAGGACTCTGCGGCGAAGCAGATACCGCCCGCGGCTGTGGCCCGGATGACGCTTTACCTGCGCGCCCTGAACTCCCTGCTGGGCGAAGGCGTGGAGCGGGTTTCTTCCGAAGCGTTGGCCGAGGCGTCGGGAGTCAGCTCGTCCACTTTGCGCAAGGACCTCTCCTATGTCGGCTCCTATGGAACGCGTGGCGTGGGATACGAGGTCCAGTACCTGAGCCGGCACATCGCTGCGGCGCTCGGCCTGACCCACGACTGGAAAGTGGCCATTGTGGGCGCCGGCAACCTCGGCAAGGCCTTGGCACGATACGGCGGATTCGAGTCCCGAGGTTTCGACGTCGTGGCAATCCTCGACGCCGATCCCATGGTCATCGGGAACGAAGTCGGCTGGCTGCGGGTCAGCGACGCCGCCAATCTTGAAGCGGTCCTTCAGCGGACCGGCACCAACATGGTTGTCCTGGCCCTTCCCGCCGCGGTGGCACAGGACGTCTGCGACCGGGTGATCAGCGCGGGCATCCGCAGCATCCTGAGCTTTGCTCCGGTGCTGCTGCAGGTGCCGCCTTACGTGAACCTGCGCAAAGTGGACATGGCCACTGAGCTTCAGATCCTGGCGTACCACGCACAACGGGCACAGACCCCGGGCCAGGCCATTTAGGCCGAGCCGGGTCTGCGCCCGTTGTTGGTTTCTTAGCTATAGGCCTATCGGCCGTATGGCGCTGTGCTTATCGGCCGTACGGCGGCTGGCCGTAGGGGTTGGCGAACGGCTGGGCCTTCCGGAAATACGGTGCCGAAGCCGGCAAATACAGCAGCACGATCGCGGCGATGCCCAGGAGGATGGTGATGGTGCCCATGCCGAGCTGGGTCAGCCCGAACAGGGAAATTGCGGCAAAGACCGTGCCCAGGATGCGGGCCCAGTTCTTGCCCTTGCGGACCTTGAACGCAACCAGCGCGTAGAGCCCGGCAAAGACCACCGAGAAAATAACCAGGAAGGTGATCGCAATGCTGATGAAGGTGCTCGTGTCGACGCCGGAAGCGTTGTTTCCCTGCGCCGCCAAGGCCTGATCGAACATGCTCCTGCCTGCAGGCGAGTTCAGCGTCGCGATAGTGAAGGGAATGCCGATCAAGGTCAGTACACCGGCGGCAATCATGAGCCAGAAGGAGATGTTGACCAACTGGGGGACTCCGGAGGTCGCAGCAGGCTGCTGGCTCGGCCACGTGGTGGGGCCGCCCTGCCCGTACTGCGGGACGGGAGACTGGCCGTACTGCGGCTGCTGAGGTGCCTGCTGCCCGTACTGCGGAGCCTGCTGCCCATACTGGGGCGCGGAAGGCTGGCCGTACTGCGGTGCGGAGGGTTGGCCGTAAGGGGGCTGCTGACCCTGCTGCGGTGACTGCTGGCCGTATTGCGGCGTCTGCTGGCCGTACTGCGGAGCTTGCTGCCCGTATTGCGGCTGCTGACCCGGCTGGGGTGCCTGTTGTCCGTATTTCGGCTGCTCAGGTGTGGGATTTTCGCCCGGAGTGGACGGCGGGTACGGAGGGGTGCTCATGGCATTCCTTTGCGTGTCGACTGCAGATACGGCTGCCGGGTGCATCGTGCCCTGCCCCCAGCTCGGCTTAATCCCACCGTACCCCGACGGCGCGGCGCTGATGACGATTCGTGCCAAGAATTCTGGCTTAACGCGGTCCGGCGGATCTCCCGCGAATCTCAGGGGGACAAAGGGAAGGCCGCGGGGTCCTCCGGGGACCTGCCGCGGCCTTCAGCCGTGGTGCTGCGGTGTTGCTAGACGAAATGCTTCCGGGACTCCGGAAGCCACATCAGGACGGCGGCCGCGACGGCTACCGCCGATCCGATGAAGTTGAGGTTGAGGGTAACCACTTGGAGCAAAAGGGAAATTACCGCAAATGCTCCCAGGATGGTCAGGACCAGCCGTGCCCAGCGGGAGCCTTCCTTGAGCCGAATGGCAATGAAGACGTAGAGGGCTGCGAACACCAGGCTGAAAATCAGGCCCACAATGCCCGCGCCCACCATCATCCCTCCGAAGACATCGCGCAACGTGAAGATGTTGATGAAGCTGGCAACAACTCCCAAAGCGGCAGCCGCGACCCACAACCAGTAGGAGATGGTCAGTTGTTGCGGCACTCCGGTGGTGTCCCGGAAGCGCTGCGCGACGTTGTTGAAGTGGAGTCCGAAAGTGTTCCGGGCCGGCGCGGCGTAGCCGAGCCCTGCCGGTGGGGCGGCGTTGGGACCTGCCGGCGCGCCATAGACGGGCTGGCCCGGCTGCTGGTAGCCGGGGGCGGGCTGCTGGTAGGCCGGGGGTGCTTGGTAGGACGGGGGTGCTTGGTAGGAGGGAGGTGGCTGGTATCCCTGCGGAGGCTGGTAACCCGCAGGAGGGACATTGCCGGGCTGCGGTGGCTGGGCTCCGGGCTGCTGGGGCAGCGGAGCTTCGTTTGGGTTACTCATGGCATCACTTTAGACCTGAGGTTTAAGGATTCATAGGAAATTCTTGGCTAATTCGCCGCTAAGCATCGGCTTTTCCCAGAACAATAGGCGGGTGATTCCGCAAGCAAAAAAACGGCGCCTTCGGGGCAGCACACGGGATCGTGCGCAGCCCCGAAGGCGCTGGTCAGTCCGGAAAAACGGTGGACTAGGCGGCAGGTGCGATGAAAGCCAGTTCGAGGTTGATGACAACCTTGTCGCTGACCAGCACGCCGCCGGCTTCGAGCACAGCGTTCCAGGTCAAGCCGAAGTCCTTGCGGCTGATGGTGGTCTCACCGGAGACGCCCGCGCGGGTGTTGCCGAACGGGTCAACGGCGACGCCGTTGAACTCGGTCTCGATGGTGACCTCTTTGGAAACACCCTTGATGGTCAGATCGCCCACGAGGTCGAAGCTGTCGCCATTGGCCTTGACGTGGCGGGAGACGAAGGTGATCTCGGGGAACTTCTCCACGTCGAAGAAGTCTTCGCCCTTCACGTGGCCGTCGCGGTTGGCGTCGCCCGAGTCGAAGCTGGCGGTGGCGATGGTTGCGGCGACCTTGGAGTCGGCCAGGCTGCTGCCAAGGTCAAGGGTCGCTTCGGCCTCGGTGAACTGGCCGCGGACCTTGCTGATGCCTGCGTGGCGGACGGTGAAGCCGATCTCGCTGTGGGAGTTGTCGAGGGTCCAGACGCCGGTGGTGACGTTTGCGGGAAGAGTCATGGGGTTCTCCTTGGGAAGGTGTGATCGTAGCTTCATCGGTCGTTCGGCGATACTTAGTTGAAGTATCAACCGAACCTTGTGTCCAGTATAAACATGCAAATGCATCTTTTATTCCACCTTCGGGGAACATTCTGAAGAAACTTTCAGTTCTACGAAACGTAGAAGATTTCAGATCGCCCGCCTTCTTTGAGAAACTGGTAAACATGCCCCAAGCAACTGTCCATCTGCTCCGCCATGGCGAGGTCTACAATCCCGACGGCATTCTGTACGGCAGACTGCCCGAATTCCACCTCTCCGAACGCGGCCGCGAGATGGCCAAGATGCTCGCGGACCACTTCGCTGCCCGCGCCGCGCAGGGGGCGAACATCGTCCATCTGGTGTCCTCGCCGTTGACCCGCGCGCAGGAAACAGCCCTGCCCACTTCCCAGGCGTTGGACCTCCAGATCCACACGGAACCGCGGATCATCGAAGCCGAGAACCACTTCGAGGGGCTCAAGGCAAATATCTCCGAATTCATCAAGCCCAAGCACTGGATCGAGTACCGCAATCCGCTGCGTCCGTCCTGGGGCGAGTCCTACCAGGCCCAGGTGACCCGCATGCGTGCCGCCGTCGAGGACGCCCGGCTGAAGGCGATCGAACTCGGAGGCGACGGCGCGGAAGCCATTCTCGTCAGCCACCAGCTTCCCATCTACGCCACGCGCCTCAGCGCCGAGGGCCGCCGCCTGTGGCACGATCCCCGCAAGCGCGAGTGCACGCTGACGTCCCTGACTTCCCTGGTGTTCGACGACGGCAAGGTTGCGCGGGTGGAGTACAGCGAGCCCGCCGCCGTGCTCCTGCCTGGTGCCGCCAGGACCCCGGGAGCATGACAATGGACCGCAACACCACCAGCCGCAAGACCAGCGGACAGAAGCTCAATGCAGCGCTGACCTCGCGCCGTGGCTTCCTCGCCGTCGGGGGAGTGGCACTCTCTGCGCTGACCATGGGCCTGTCCGCCTGTGCCCAGGAAGACGCCCTGGCCCAGCAAGCCAAAGCGGGCGACAACAAGAACTACGTCGCCGGGGACGGCTCCGTGACCGAATTCGCCAAAGCGGACCGCAAGGCCGCCGTCGGGATCAAGGGCACTTTGTTCGACGGAACTGCCGTGACCCCGCAGGACCTGCTTGGCAAGGTAACCGTCCTCAACTTCTGGTTCGCCGCATGTGCGCCGTGCCGGGTTGAAGCGCCGATTCTCGAGGAACTGCACCAGGAGTTCAAGAGCAAGGGTGTCCAGTTCTACGGTGTGAACCTCCGGGACGAGAAGGCCACGGCCGACGCGTTCGACCAGACGTTCAAGCTCACGTACCCCAGCTTCAACGACAAAGACGGCGCCGTGCTGCTGTCCGTCTCCGGCATTGTGCCTCCCGGCGCGGTGCCCACCACCCTGGTCCTGGACAAAGAAGGCAAGGTTGCCGCCCGCGTCCTGGGCGAGATCGACAAGAGCACGCTCAAGGCACTCATTACCACCGCGGTTGCCGAGTAGGTGGCCCCGACAGCGTGAACAGTCCTTTCGCCGAGACCATCCTGAGCGGTTCCTTGCTGCTGGCCATTCCCGTGGCTTTGCTGGCAGGACTCGTGTCCTTCCTGTCGCCGTGCGTCCTGCCTTTGGTGCCTGGCTACCTTGGCTACGTGACCGGGCTGACCGGCGTCGACCTCCAGAAGCAAAGGCGCGGGCGCATGCTCGCCGGAATCGGCCTGTTCGTCCTCGGATTCTCCGTGATTTTTGTCCTGCTCGGTGGCGCCTTCGGCCAATTGGGCACCCTCATCACTGGCCCGCAGAACGCGTGGGTCACTCAATTGCTGGGCGTGTTGGTGATCATCATGGGAGTCGTCTTCCTGGGTGGCTTCGGGTGGTTGCAGCGTGACGCCAAAATCCACGCCAAGCCGCCTGCCGGGCTATGGGGTGCCCCGCTGCTGGGCATCACGTTCGGACTCGGCTGGGCTCCCTGCATTGGCCCCACCTATTCCGCCGTCCAGTTGCTGAGCCTTTCCGGGGGATCGTCCGCGGCGAAGGGGGCCCTCCTGGCGTTTGTCTATAGTCTTGGCCTTGGCATTCCCTTCCTGTTGATAGCCCTCGCGGTCCGCCGGGGGATGGGTGTGATGTCCTTCTTCCGCAAGCACCGCCTGGCCATCCAGCGCATTGGCGGGGGCATCTTGATCCTCCTGGGAATCCTGATGGCCACGGGAGTGTGGGGCGCCTGGGTCACCGGGCTGCAGTACTGGTTCCAAACCGATGTGAAGTTGCCGATCTGATGAGCGAGCCCGTGCAAGGTAAAAAGAAGTCCAACAAGTCCGCCAGCAAGCCTGCCGGAGCTGACAAGGCGATCAATAAGGCCAAGGCCGAGGCAGCACTGCCCGTCCTGGGGATCATAGGAATGCTGCGCTGGGCCTGGACCCAGCTGACCAGCATGCGTACTGCGCTGTTCCTGCTGCTGCTCCTCGCCGTCGCGGCGGTTCCCGGCTCGCTCTTCCCGCAGCGGCCGGCGAACCCTTCGATCGTGACGCAGTACATCAGCGACCACCCGGACTACGGCAAGCTCCTGGACTCAGTGCAGCTATACGACGTGTACTCCTCTGCCTGGTTCTCGGCGATCTACATCCTTCTGTTCATCTCCCTCATCGGCTGTGTGACACCCCGGGCCATCGCCCACTACAAGGCAATGCGCTCCCAGCCGCCGCGGACCCCCAAGCGTCTCTCGCGCCTCCCGGAATACGGCACGCTGGTGCTGCCCGCCGACGCCGGGATCCCGGCGTCGAAGGCTATCGCGGACGCCGCCGCGGTGCTGAAGAAGCGCCGCTACCGCGTGGAGGTGCGCGACGCCGACGGCGCCATGCCCTCCCTCGGCGCCGAGCGGGGCTTCCTCAAGGAAGTGGGCAACCTGGTGTTCCACGCTTCGCTGATCGGAGTGTTGGTTTCGGTGGCGGTCGGCGGACTGTTCGGCTACAGCGGCCAGCGCATCCTCGTTGAGGGCGATACCTTCGTCAACACCTTGGTGGGCTATGACCAATTCAGTCCGGGCACCAACTTCCAGAGCAGCTGGCTGCAGCCGTACTCCATCCAGCTGGACAAGTTCGACGTCCAGTTCGACCGGGAATCGCCGGCGCACTTCGGCCAGCCGATCGACTTCACGGCGGACGTCACCACCAAGGAAACCCCGGACTCGCCCGCCAAGAAGCAGGTCCTCAAGGTCAACGATCCCGTTTCCCTGGGCGACACCAGCATTTACCTCACGGGCAACGGCTACGCTCCCGTAGTCACCGTCCGCGACGGCGCCGGCAATATCGCCATGCAGGGGCCGGTGGTAGCCAAGCTGCAAGGTGACAACTACTACTCGTCGGTGGTCATCAAGGTTCCCGATGCCAAGCCCGATCAGCTCGGCTTCGCGGGGTTCTTCCTGCCCACGGCGATGGTGACGGACAAGGGTCTCGCCTACAGCGGCGATCCTTCGCTCATCAACCCGCAGTTGAACCTCAACTCGTACTACGGCGACCTTGGCCTGAACAAGGGTGCCCCGCAGAACGTTTTCGAGCTCGACGTCGCAAAGCTGACCCCGCTCAACGGCCGGGGAATGGCTAACAAGGCCATCGCGATCGCGCCCGGAGGCACGTACACGCTTCCGGACGGCAAGGGCAGCATCACTTTCGACGGCGTCAAGAAGTACGTTGGCGTCGACATCCACCACAATCCCGGGCAGGCCACCGCGCTCGTGTTCGCCCTGTTGGCGGTCGCCGGATTGATTCTCTCCCTCTACCTGAACCGCCGCCGCGTCTGGGTCCGCACCGGAACCCACGAGGACGGGCGCACAATGGTGGAGTACGGCCTTCTTGCCCGCGGCGAGGACCATAGGCTGGCCGGCGAAGCTGCCGCGATCCGCGAACTGCTGCAACGAGAATGGCTGCTCACCACCGAACAGCCCACCGAAACCGTTTCTTCCTCAACCTCGAAGGACCAGTAATGCTCCCCATCAACGAAACCATGGGCCAGTACAGCGAGCTTTTCATGCTGCTCGCGGCCGGCACCTACACGGTGGCGTTCATCGCTTTCGCGTGGGACCTCGCCAAGAGCAGCAAAATGCTGAAAGCGGTGGACCTGAAAGCGGCCTCTTCGGTGGCAGCCGAGGTCAAAGTTCCGGTCGCTGCCGGCCGTGCCGGTGGAAACGACGTCGGGGGACCTGCGGGCCGTACTGAGCGCCCGACGTCGGCGAACACCTCCGTCAGCCAGACCGCCGGCGGTGACATGAAGTACGCCGCCGAGCGCCGCATTCCCGCCCGTGTCGCGGTGGCAGTGGCGATCATCGGCGTGGTCATCCACGGTGCCGGGGTCATCACCCGTGCGCTCGGCGCAGGCCGCGTGCCGTGGGGAAACATGTACGAGTTCCTGACCACCGGCGCTTTCCTGGTGGTGGCTGTCTTCCTGCTCTCGCTCATCCGCCGCGACCTGCGCTTCCTGGGCACCTTCGTGCTGGGCCTCGCCGTGATCATGATGGTGGCGGCATCGGTGACGTACTGGACCCCGGTGGGCCACCTGGTTCCTGCACTCCAAAGCTACTGGCTGGTCATCCACGTTTCCATCGCAGTCATGTCCGCTTCCTTGTTCACTTTGACGTTCGCCATGTCAGCCCTGCAGCTGCTGCAATCACACCGCCAGAAGACACTGGCGGCCGGCGGTGTGGACAGGCTGGGCTTCATGCGGCTCGTACCGAACGCGTTGAGCCTGGAGAACCTGTCCTACCGCATCAACACCGTGGGATTCGTGGGCTGGACCTTCACCCTCATGTTCGGCGCCATCTGGGCCGAGAAAGCCTGGGGCCGCTTCTGGGGTTGGGACACGAAGGAAGTCTGGACGTTCGTGATCTGGGTGGTCTATGCCGGATACCTGCACGCACGCGCCACCCGCGGCTGGACAGGAACCCGCGCAGCCTGGTTGTCGATTGCGGGCTACCTGTGCGTGATCTTCAACTTCACCGTGGTCAACGTGTTCTTCAACGGCCTGCACTCGTACTCGGGGCTCCCGCAGTAAGTTCAACGTGCTGAAGTCCGCGGGCCGGGTCCGCGGGCATCACCTGACGCCCGCTCGTGCCATGGCTCAGGGAACGTCAGCTGTTGACGTCGCCGCTGTCGTCGGCCTTGGACTCGCCCTTGAGCTTGCGTTCCTTGGCTTCGAGCTCGGCCTTGAGCTTCTTCAGCCGTTCGGCTTCTGCCTGGTTGCGACGGCGGGCCTCGAGGTTGCGGAGAAAGTCGGGGTCGTCGTCGGGGGCGGTGGGGTGGCTCGCGGTCTGCGGGGCGGGGCCGATGTTGTATGGGCGGCCGATGAGGAACCAGAGAACCGCGCCGAGAACCGGCAGCAGGATCATCACCACGATCCACGCGGTTTTGGAAATCCCGCGGGTGGCGCGGCGGTCGGTGCGGATGACATCCACCAGCCCATAGACGAATACGAGCAGGACGGCCACAACTGCAACAACGCGGAGCATAACGTCAAGTCTAGTCTCCGCGCGGTCCGGTGATAGCTGCGCGCACAGAGTGCAATCAGGCTGTGAGGCTAAACTTGATCCGTGGCTTTCCTCAAATACTCCCTGATCCGCTTGGCGCTCTTCGTGCCGCTCTTCGTCCTCTTTGCCCTGTTGCACACGGGTTTGTTGCTGGCGGCGATTTTCGCGGGCCTTATCGCGTTCGCCATCAGTTACCTGTTTTTCAAGAAGCAGCGCGACGACGCCACGGCATCCATGCGCGAGCGTTTCTCCGGGCGGGCCAAGCCCATCCGCTCGGCGCTGGAGATCGAAGATGCCGCGATCGAGGACCGGCTGGTGGATGAAAACCCCGTAGTTACGGTCGAGAACGACCGACGCCCCAAAGAAGGCTAGAAGCCCAGAGCCCATATGTGAGCGGGGGTTGGCGAAAACCGGGCTGTATGTGAGCGGGGGTTAGAAGCCGTGGCTCAGGATGAGGCCCACGGAAAACAGCACGCTGTAGCCAAGGTTGATCAATCCGGTCTGCTTGAGCACCGGGATGAGGCTCTTTCGCTTCCGGCCGTTGACCATGAGCCAGGCCGGCATGAGGCAGGCCGGCACCAACAGCAACACGATCAGCATCCAGGGCCTGGTGGGTGCGAGCACCACCACCAGCAGAATGGCGAGGGCCAGCATCAGGACGTAGCTCTCGCGGGCATGGCGGTCGCCCAGCCGCACGGCCAGGGTCCGCTTGCCCGCCAGCATGTCCGTGGGGATGTCGCGCACATTGTTGGCCATCAGTAGGGCGCACGCGATCAATCCGGTGCCAATCGCGCCGATGACAGCCGGAAGGCTCACTTGCCCCGCCTGCGTGTAGGTGGTGCCCAGTGTTGCCACCAGGCCGAAGAAGACAAACACAAACAGGTCGCCCAGGCCCAGGTAGCCATAGGGGTTCTTGCCCCCGGTATATCCCCAGGCGGCGAGGACACAGCCGATGCCCACCAGGATCAGCCACCAGCTCTGCGTGATGATCACCAGGACAAGGCCGAAAATCATGGCCAGGCCGAACGCGCCGAAGGCGGCCCACTTGACGTGGTCCGGCCGGGCAGCGCCGGAACCGACCAGCCGGAGCGGACCCACGCGGTCCTCATCGGTACCACGGATGCCGTCCGAATAGTCGTTGGCGTAGTTGACCCCGATCTGCAGCAGCAGCGCCACGAGGGCGGCGAGGATGGCATTCAAGAGCCGGAAAGATTGCAGCTCGTAGGCGGCCGCTGTGCCGATCAGCACCGGCGCGATCGCCGCCGGCAGGGTGCGCAGGCGGGCGCCTTGAATCCATTGTGCAGCTGTTGCCACGTTCAGTACCTCGTGTTGTTTCGCGTTGGGGAAGGCAAATGACGGTCAGGGAGGACCTATCTATTCTCCCTGATGCACCTCGGTGAGAAGCTCGATCATCGCCAGCCGGTCCGGCTTTCCATTGGGAAGCATGATGAGTCCATCCGTGGTGAGCACGGTTTTGGGAGCAAGGGTCCCTAGGGATTCCTGGCAGCGGGCCTTGTAGTCCGCGATGCTTTCCGGGGAGCTGTCCTCGACGGCAACATACGCTGCCACCGCCTGGCCCCATTCCCTGGAAGGCACCCCGGCCACGAAAGCCGCCGTGACGCCGTCGAACTTTTCAAGCTCCGCCTGGATGAACGCGGCGGAGGCTTTGACGCCGCCGGTGATGATGACGTCGTCGGCCCGTCCCAGCACCGTGAGCGTGCCGTCGGCGGCGAGCTCGCCAAGATCGTTGGTGCGATACCAGCGGATGCCGTCCTCGTCGAAGAATGCCTCGGCACTTGCCTCGGGCGCGTCCAGGTAGCCGGAAGCCACGGTGTCGCCGCCCAGCAGGACCCGGCCGTCGTCGTCGAGCATGACCCGGACGCCCTCCAGCGGCCTTCCATCGTACACGCAACCGCCGCACGTCTCGGCGGAGCCATAGGTGGTCACGACCTTCAGCCCGGCCTCGCTGGCGGCGTCCAGCAGTGCGGTGGCCGCGGGAGCGCCGCCCAGGAGGATGGCATTGAAGCGGCGCAGGGCTGCGAGGGTCTGAGGCGACGGCGAGTCCAGGAGCCGCTGCAATTGCGTCGGAACCAGGGAGGTGAAGCGGATGGTGTCCGTCAGTTCCTCGGCGGCGGCGGTGAAGGCCTCCGGAGTGAAGCCGTTCGAGAGGTCCATGACCCACGGACGCGTGCCGGCGAAGAGCGAGCGGACCAGGACCTGGACTCCGGCAACGTACTGCAGCGGCAGGGCCAGGAGCCACTGGCCCTCACCGCGGAGCGCGATGGCCGTGGCCATGGAAGAAGCAGCGAGCTCATCGACCGTCAGCACTGTGGCCTTGGGCGTGCCGGTGGACCCCGATGTGCGGACCACTACTGCAGCGTCCTCGAAACCGGGCGTTTCAACGGGGACGGCCACCGGGGTGCCGTCTTCCGCGACGACGATTTCGACGGCGGGTCCCTCGTCGTGGAGGGCCGCGGCCAGGGCTTTGAGAACGGGATCGATGTTCACGGGCGAGTCCTAGAAGTAGTACGGAAAGTTGGACCAGTCCGGATCGCGCTTCTCGAGGAAGGCTTCCTTGCCCTCGACTGCTTCGTCCGTCATGTAGGCCAGGCGCGTAGCCTCCCCGGCGAACACCTGCTGGCCGGCCAGGCCGTCGTCGGCGAGGTTGAAGGCGAACTTGAGCATGCGGATCGCCTGGGGGGATTGGCGTGCGATGTCCGCGGCATACTCGAGCGCAACCTCCTCGAGGCGCTCATGGTCCACGGCTTCGTTGACGGCACCCATGCGGACCATGTCCTCCGCGGAATACTCACGGGCCAGGAAGAAGATCTCGCGGGCGGCTTTCTGCCCAACCTGGCGGGCGAGCAGCGCCGAGCCGTAACCGGCGTCGAAACTTCCCACGGTGGCATCGGTCTGCTTGAACTTGCCGTGCTCGCGCGAGGCGATGGTGAGGTCGCTCACGACGTGAAGGGAGTGGCCGCCGCCTGCTGCCCAGCCGTTCACGACGGCGATGACCACCTTGGGCATGGTCCGCATGAGCCGCTGGACTTCCAGGATGTGCAGGCGGCCGGCCCGGGCGGGGTCGATGCTTTCCTGGGTCTCGCCGTCGGCATAGCGGTAACCGTCCCTGCCGCGGATCCGCTGATCGCCGCCGGAGCAGAAGGAATGGCCGCCGTCCTTGGGGGAGGGGCCGTTGCCGGTGAGAAGCACGGTGGCGACATCGGGAGTCATCCGGGCGTGGTCCATGGCACGGTAGAGCTCGTCAACCGTGCCGGGACGGAAGGCGTTGCGGACCTCCGGGCGGTTGAAGGCGATCCGGACCGTGGGAAGGTCCTTTGCCACATTTCCGTCCGCGTCCCGCTCGACCTGCCGGTGGTAGGTCATGTCCTGGAAATCGTCGAAACCGGACACTCTGCGCCAGCGGGACGGGTCAAAGACGTCGGATACCTTGGCGGGGAAGTCGTTGCTCACCCTCAGAGTCTAGTAATCCACTCAGCTGATGCAGAACTCGTTGCCTTCGGGATCCGCCATGGTGTGCCATTCGTGCGGTCCTTGCTTGGCCGTCCACAGGAATTTCGCGCCCCGCGCTTCCAACGCGGCACGGACCTCGTCCTTGTCCTGTCCGTTGAGGCGGACGTCCCAGTGGACGCGGTTCTTGACGGTCTTGTCCTCCGGAACGGTCTGGAACAGGAAGCGGCGGCGGGTGTCCTTGTCCCGGTCTTCTGCCGGGCCGATGGCCGCGCCGTCCTTCCACACGAGCTTGCCGTTGTGGGTGGTGGTCTCTTCCTCCGTGGCGAAGCCTTGATCCACCATGGACCGGATGAACGCCTCGTCCTGGGGCTCCACGATCCATTCGAGCGTCTCGGCCCACCAATCGGCCAGGGCGTGCGGATTCCTGCAGTCGATCACTACCTGAAAGTTCAGTGCCATGGACTGAAGCTACGACGACGGCGCGTGGCCGGGGAAGTGCCTAGCGGACAGTTCCGGTCCGGGTTGCCCAACTAACTCGCAGTAAGTGTCGTTTTGAGCCTTGAAAACGACACTTACTGCGAGTTAGTTGGGTGGGCAGGCGTGGGGTGGGCTAGCCGCTGAGGAGTTGCGGCGGGATCGCGTAGATCAGCACGACGGCAAGAAGGTTCTTGGCGGCATGCACGAAGTAGGAGAACATGACGTTCTTGCCCGTCCAGACGTAGACGGCCACCAGGACCACGCCCATTCCGAGGTACGGGGCCAGCGCGGGAACCACCAAGCCCTCGCGTCCCACCACATGGATGGCGGCGAAGCACAGCACGGACAGGACGCAACAAAGCCAAATATTGACTCGGCGGGACAGCTTGCCGATGAGCAGGTGCCGGAACAGGTACTCCTCCACGAAGGGACCCAACACCACCAGCAGCGGCACCACGAACCACGGCGGCAGTTGCAGGACCAGCGACTGGAGGGTCAGCTGGTTCTGCGACTCCTTAGCCAAACCGGTAACTGTCACCAGGATGGCGGTGATCACCAGCATCGCCACGATGGACAGCGGAATCATGGCCAGCGTGAACCACGGACGTGTGGCCAGGATCAGGAAATCCCGGGCTATGACGCGCCACGCTGCCGCAACCGCGAAAAGGCCCACCGAAGCATAGAACCCGAGGTTGATGGCGAAGACGGCCGTGGCAGGGTCGGGGAAAATCTGTTGCACGAAAGCCGTCACGGGCGCGGTGGCGAGGCTCAGAACAGTGGCCAATGACACATAGAGTCCGAAAGCCGCGGCGTCCAAGCCCGTGAAACGGTATAGCCTGCCGGCTGGCGGAATGGTGCCCATATGTCCAGCTTAACGCCCCTGTTTGTTGCCCGCGTCACGGTCCGCGGAAATCACCGGGTACGATGGTTCTGCCGGATTTACCTTCGGCGCTTCCGCGTTTTCGCAATCGATTCGACTCGCCAAGAGGTCGAAAGCTCGAATTGTTCTGTGCCAATGCGCGGGAAGCCAGGGCCGGCATCTACTCAACCCACAAGGAACAGCTGTGCCTCAAAACACCACAACCGACCTTCAGCGTGAGCCGGGAACCCTGGCTGCGCCCAGTACCGCTACAACTTCCGCAAACCTCAGCGCCGAGGGCTACCAGAAGACCCTGAGCCGCCGCCACGTCACGATGATCGCGATGGGCGGCGCGATCGGCGTCGGCCTCTTCATGGGTGCGGGTGGACGCCTGGCCTCCACAGGCCCGGCCCTGATTTTCTCCTACGCCATCGCCGGCGTCATCGCCTACCTGCTGATGCGGGCCCTCGGCGAACTGATCATGTACCGCCAGACGTCCGGCTCGTTCGTCAGCTACGCCGGAGAAATGTTCGGCAAGAAGGGCGCCTTCCTCTCCGGTTGGATGTACTTCATCAACTGGGCCATGACGGGCATCGCCGAACTCATTGCCATCGGCCTCTACTTCCAGTTCTTCTTCCCGAACGTCCCCGTTGAACTGTCCGCCATCGCCGCGTTGGTGCTGCTGGTGGCCGTGAACCTGTTCAGCGTCAAGGCCTTCGGCGAGTTCGAATTCTGGGCGTCCTGCCTCAAGGTCGCCGCGATCCTGATCTTCCTGGCCGTGGGCACCTTCATGGTGGTCACGAACGCGCAGGTCGGCACCGGCCACGCCTCTGTGGCGAACCTCTTTGCTGCCGACGGCGGCATGTTCCCCAAGGGCGGACTGGTGATGATCCTGGTCCTCAACGCCGTGATCTTCGCTTACAACGCCATTGAACTGGTCGGCATTACCGCCGGCGAGATGCAGAACCCGGAACGCGAAGTGCCCAAGGCGATCCGCGCCGTCGTGATCCGCATTGTGGTCTTCTACGTCGGCTCCGTCACCCTGCTGGCTATGCTCCTGCCGTCGGACCAGTACCATGCGGGAACCTCCCCGTTCGTTACGGTCTTCGGCCAGATGGGCTTGCCGTGGATGGGCGACGTCATGAACATGATCGTCATCACCGCTGCGCTGTCCTCGTGCAACTCGGGCCTGTACTCGATCGGCCGCATCTTCCGCACCATGGCCAACAATGGACATGCCCCCAAGTGGCTCACCAAGATGTCCACCCGCCACGTTCCGTACGCGGCCATCCTCGCTATCGGCGCCGTCTACCTCGTGGGCATCCTGCTCAACATCTGGTTGGGCGGTTCGCACGCCTTCGACCTCGCGCTGAACACCGCATCGATCGGCGTCATCTTCACGTGGGGCTCGATCTTCGCCAGCCAGATCGCGCTGCGCAAGAAGAAGGGCAACGTCTCCAGCCTCCCCATGCCGGGTTCGCCGTGGACCAGTTGGGCCGGCCTGATCGCCCTCTTGGCCATCACCGTGCTGATCGGCATGGACACCATGACGGACAAGGCCACGGGCGAGGTGTTCCTCCTGGGCCTCTGGACCCTGGCCACCATCCCGTTCTTCGCCCTGGTGCTATGGCTTGGCTGGCAGAAGGTCAAGAACAACGAGCCGAAGAGCGAGCTTTTTAGCTAGTCCCACCGGCTCCCAACCTTCGCACGCTCAGGTCGGGGCCCGCGCCGGCGTGGGCCCACAGACGACGGGGGGGGGCCCCCCCCCCCGGGGGGCGCCCCCGCCGGGGGGGGGGCCGGGGGGGGGGGGGGGGGGGACGGGGGGGGGGGGCCG
>NZ_MTPV01000042.1:0-16505 GCF_002009585.1 Arthrobacter sp. SRS-W-1-2016
CAAAATCAACCAATCCATAAAAACAAATCGGTATCAACAAACTTGGCACACTATTGAGTTCTCAAACAACAGACACACCCGGCACCACCCACACCCACAAGGGTCCAAGATCGCTCCGGAGCAACTTCCCAAACTTACCAGACACGCTCCCCCGGCACAACTCCCGAAACCAGGAACCGCACCGGACAAAACACCATCCGCGACCCCCGGAAACCACACCCGAACGCAACAAAGCGAACCAGTAAAATGGTTTCCAATTGGAAGGGGGTCCGTCGCAATTTTTCCGCATCAGCGGCGGCGACTCGATCTAGTCTACACACCCCCAATGCCCGAGGCAAATCACCCCTGCATCGCCATCCCACATTTCAAAACCCGCTACAACACGCGGAATTCGGCCCCAAACACCACCCGAATCAACGCCGTCCGGGGCGTAATCCGCAAACATGCCGTGCATCACAAACAACCCGCCCCACAAGCAGGCAAGCAGGCAAGCAAGCGAGCAAGCGGGCTAGTGCCCGGCTGCTCCCTCGGTCTTGCGCATCATGGTGGACAGCACGACGGCAACCACCGCAATCAAGGTGGCGGTCAGGAACGCTGCCTGCATCCCGGCAACAAAGCCGGACGCAGCCGAGACCACGGCGAAGATCGAAACCAGGAGTGCGGTCCCTGCGGCTCCCGCTACCTGCTGCAGGGTGCTCATGATTGCCGAGCCGTGCGAATAGAGGTGGGGCGGGAGCGGGTTGAGTCCAGTAGTGAACGCCGGGGTGAACAGCAAAGCCAAGCCCAGGCTAAGTACTGCGTAAAGGACCACGACCCACCACAGGGGGCTGCTCGCGGTGAGCATCGAGAACTGCCACAGCGTGAGTACCAACAGGATGGATCCCGTCACAGTCAGTGGGAGCGGTCCGATCTTGTCGAACAACCTACCGACCACCGGACCGAGCAGGCCCATCGCCAAGCCGCCAGGAAGAAGCGCAAGGCCGGTCTCCATCGGCTGCAGGTGGAGGACGTTCTGCAGGTAGAGCGGCAGCAGGATCACTCCGCCGAACAGGGCCATCATGGCAACCACCATGAGCAGCACCGAGACCGTGAACATGCGGAAGTTGAATGCCCTGAGGTCCAGGAGGGGCGCGTCGGACTTCTGCAACTTGAGCTGGCGGAAGACGAACGCCACCATGCACAGCACTCCGGTCACGAGCGCAGCGATCGGCAAGGCAGTCGCCCCGGCGTGGCCGCCGATCTGGCTCAGTCCATAGACCAATCCGCCGAAAGCAGGAACGGTCAGGACCACCGAGACGAAGTCAAGCCTCACATTGCCACGCTCGCCCACGTTCGTCAGGAACTTGGCACCGATGCCCATGGCCAACAGGGCCACCGGCAGTACGAAGACGAACATGAACCGCCAGGAGAAATGGTCAAGGATGATCCCGGAAACCGTGGGGCCCAAGGCGGGCGCAACCGAAATCGCAATGGTCACGTTGCCCATCACCGCGCCGCGGCGGGACAAGGGCACCAAGGTCAAGATGGTTGTCATGAGGAGCGGGAGCATGATTGCCGTGCCGCCGGCTTGGACGATGCGTGCCAACAAGAGCACCCCAAACCCAGGGGCTAGAGCCGCGAGCAGGGTGCCGCTGCTGAACAGTCCGATGGCAAAGAGGAACGCAGCCCGAGTGGTGAGCCTCTGGAGGATGAAGCCGGTGGTGGGTATGACCACGGCCATGGTCAGCATGAATCCGGTGGAGAGCCACTGGACCGTGGGCGCGTCGACGTTGAGGTCCGTCATGAGCCGCTGCAGGGCGACGTTCATGATGGTCTCGTTGAGGATCACCACGAAGGTGGCCACAAGGAGCGTGACAATGACGGTGACAGACTCGCGCGACATCGTGTCCCTGGCGTGCTGTGTCCCCGTTTCCGGTGCGGGGCTGCCGGACCCGTCTGATGTGACGTCGGTAGACATGAGGATTCCTCAGCTGTGGGTGCGGTGGTGTCCGGCGCTCGGCACCGGTGAAGATTGCAACAGTCTAAGCCTCAACCGCATTCCCGTCAGCAGTTTAATCCAAACGTTTGCGCAGAGTCATCCGGATGTTAAATGTCAGGAACTCAGCGGCACGTTGTCGATCAACCGTACGGGTCCGACCTGCGCCGCAATGATCGCAAGCCCTTCACCCCGGAACGGAGTTTCCTTGCAGTTTTCCGCGAGCGGTTCCAGCGTGCGGGGATCGACGACATCGAAATAGTCCAGCTTCACGAGGGGCTGCGATTCGACGAGCGCGACGGCGGTGTCCAGCTCGAGCGGCTCGTTCGCCAGGGCGTGGGACTCGAGAAGGCGGAGGGCACGGGACAGCGCCAAGGCCGCTTCCCGCTCTTCTTCGGAAAGGAAGCGGTTCCGGCTGGAAAGCGCCAGCCCTTCCGCATTGCGCACGGTAGGCACAGCCACGATGTCCACCGGGAAGCTGAGATCTGCCACCATCCGCTTCACCAGGGCCAACTGCTGGGCATCCTTTTGGCCGAAGTACGCGCGGTACGCGGCAGCACCGCCGTCGGCGGCTGGACCGCCAGGCAGACCGTAGTGCAGCAGTTTGGCGACCACTGTGAGGGCGCCGTCGAAGTGGCCGGGGCGCGAGGCTCCCTCCCATTTCTCGCCCAGGGGTCCCGAGGTCACCCGGACCAGCGGCTCCCCGCCGGGGTAGACCTCTTCCACGGAAGGGGCGAAGACGAGGTCCACGCCCTCGGCGTCAAGGAGCGCCATATCGGCATCAAGCGTGCGCGGGTAGCGTTCAAGGTCCGCGGCCTCGCCGAACTGCAGGGGGTTGACGAAGATGGAGGCCACCACCACGTCGTTCTGCTCGACGGCGGTGCGGGCCAGTGCTGCGTGACCTGTGTGCAGCGCACCCATCGTGGGGACGAGGCCTTGCGAGCTGCCGCGCTTTTCAGCGAGCAACCGCGCACTTTCGGCCCGCAGTTCCGCTGAGGTGGTGACGAGTTTGATGGCCATGGTCAGTTTCCTTCCTGCGTCCCGGCAGCGTCGTTGCCTGGACGGTCTTCACCGTTGTCCGGCGCACCTGGGCCGTCCAATGCGTTGTTGATGTCACCGAGCTGACCCTCTTTGAGCAGTCCGCGATTGACAGCCCGGCGGGCAGTGGCCCGCGCCATGGCCCGGTAAGCAGCGAGCACGTCGCCGCCCGCACCGCCGTCGTACTCCTTGAGGGCCTCCGCATGGGCGGCGACAGTCCCCACATCCCCGCGGGCCACGGGCCCGGTCAACGCGGATTCGCCTGAGGCCAGCGCGTTCTCCAAGGTGGCGCGGAGCAGCGGGCCGAGCATGCGTTCCGGCGCGTCGACGCCGATGTCCCGAAGCAGCTGGGATGACTGGGCCACGAGGGTGACCAGGTGGTTCGAGCTGTGCGCGAGGGCTGCGTGGTAGAGCGTGCGGTCAGCCTCGGCGATGGCCACTGGTTCGGCGCCCATCTCCACCACGAGTGCTTGGGCGATGGGCAACATCGCGGCGTCGGCGGTGACCCCGAAGGTGCAGTCCATGAGCCGGGTAAGGTCCAGGCTCATGCCCGTGAACGTCATGGCCGGGTGGAGGGCGAGCGGAATGGCACCTGCAGCGCGGACCGGCTTCAGTATTCCGACGCCGAAGCGGCCGGAAGTGTGCGCCACGAGTTGCCCGGGCTGCCATGCTCCAAGCTTGGCCAGTCCGGCCACGAGTTCACCGAGGGCGTCGTCCGGGACGGCCAGGAGCACCAACTCGGACCGCTCCACGATTTCCTGGATTTCAAGGATCGGGACCCCCGGCAGCAGGG
This sequence comes from Arthrobacter sp. SRS-W-1-2016, assembly GCF_002009585.1. Lineage (NCBI taxonomy): Bacteria > Bacillati > Actinomycetota > Actinomycetes > Micrococcales > Micrococcaceae > Arthrobacter > Arthrobacter sp. SRS-W-1-2016. The sequence goes on from NZ_MTPV01000042.1 coordinate 3,807, forward strand.
TCTCCGCCCGCTCCCGGCTCGCCTCCGACACGGCGGAAACCCCGACGACGGCGTGCTCGGCCCCGCGCAGGGCCGCACCCAAGACGGCACCCACCTTGCCGGCGCCGATGATTCCTACGCCGAGTCGTCCTGGCCTAGCCATGGTCTGGTTCCTCCTGGGTCGATGCATGCTGGATGGCATGCGTGCTTGGCGGGGCCGGCAGCGCCGTGGGCGGCAGTTGCGCCAGCCATTGTTCGCTGCTCTGCAGTTTGCGGGCTTTCCGGGCCCGGGCGGCCTGCTGGTCGAATACGCCGACCGCCTGCTCTGTGGCTGCCTGGATGAGCCGGGGCGCCACAGGCCCTGGAGTCGTATGCAGCACAAGGTCGGCCACGCCGAAGAGCCGGGCCAGGGGACCTTGGTGGAGCGCGATGGACTGGGTTCGTTGATGCGGGACCACCACCAACTTCCGCCACAAACGGCCGGAGCGCAGCAACAGGGCGGTCTCCGTTGACAGGAAGCCGTTGCGCCGCCAGCCCAACGGGGAAAGAATCCAGGCACGCCTGGGTGTGGTGACAAATCCTGCCTCGGAGTCCAGGCCGGTCAGCCCGGCCGTGAAGACGCGCTCGGGGTCTGCGGTACCGGGATCGGGCAGCACGAGCGAGAGCATCATCATCACCTCGGACTTCCGCCCGACTGGAAGCAACATGGTGCGGTGCTCCCCTTCGCTACGGCGATGTTCGCCGTAGCCGGCAACGTTCACGTGGATCCGGTACCAGCCGAGAATGCGCCACAACGGCGGCTGCGTGACCTTGAGGGCCTGGATGCGGCCGGGAGGCACGGTCTGGGCCCGGGTGTCCAGGAGTCCGTAGCGCAGGCGGATGCCGTCCGGGGATATTGCCGCGGTGAAGTTGTAGCCCGTGTTGAACGAACGCCAGTAGGCGGTACCCAAGCCGAGGATTGCTGGAATCAAGTAGAGGATGAAGGCCCGGGACTCGGTCAATACTGAGAGCAGCACCGACGCGATGGCGCTGAGCACAATGAAGAAGCTCTGCTCGCTCAGGATCAGCGAGCCGACAAGCCTTCCAGGCGGGAGGTAGAGCACCACCTGTTCGGGTGCCTCGGGCACCTCGACTGTTTCGCTCCCGTCAGCAATGCCGGCAGCCCGGCCCAGGATAGTGGCGCGGAGCTGTTTGGCCTGCGCGAGCCTGAGGTAGGAAAGCCGCACGGCCGAATGGCCTGCGTCGGCCACCTCGAACTTCAGCTCCGCGAGCCCGAAAATGCGGGCGAGCAGCGGCTGCACGATGTCGATGGCCTGAACGCGGTCAAGCCGTGCCTGGCGCTGCTGCTTGAAAAGGAAACCGGTATTGACCCGGACGTAACCCTCGGCGAGCTGATAACGGGTGAAATACCAGCTGAGAAGGAACGAGCCCAAAGCCAGCAACAACACGACGCCGCCCCCGGCCAGGAGCCAGAGCGTGCGTTCATTGAAGTTGTCCCCAATGGTCCCGCGGCCTTGGAGGGCTCGCTCGAAGGTATCGCGGCCGAAGAAATAGACGATCGCCGCCAGCGCCACCCATCCGCGCACGAAGGGCGACGCCGGGTGCACGCGGTGCCAATCGCCGTCGACGACGGTCTGTTCCTGGGTCACAGCCCGGCCAGCCTCGCTTCGCCTCGGGCCGAGAGCTGCTCGCGCAGCCGTGCGCCTTCAGCAGCGGGAAGTCCGGGCAAGTGGGCGTTGGTTCCAGTGGAAGCGGTGTGGAGTTTGAGGGTGCACAGTCCCAAGAGCCGCTCGACTGGCCCAACCGCGACATCGACGTACTGCATCCGGCCGTAGGGAACCACCATGGTCCGCTGGAAGAAGATACCGCGGCGGATCAGGAGGTCGTCGTCGCGTTCCGCGTAGCCGATGGCCTTCACTTGCCTCGGGATCAACACGAGCCGCCACAGGGCGAGCAACAAAAGGGCCGCTGGAACGGCGACGGCGAGCCACAGCGGCGGCCACCTCCACCACCCCAGTTCCACGAAAAGCAAGGGCAGGCTGAACAGGCCGACCATGACCAGGTTGCCGATGGCCCACTCGACGAGCCGCACCGTCACGTATTTCGGCGAAACGCGCAACCACTGGATCCCGGGAGGATCAATCGCCACGGTACGCATATTCGCCTTCGCCCTTGGCCTCGCGATGCCGTGAATCCCTGATGCCGGGCCCGCCTTCCAGGTCCTCGGGCGGGATCCGGCAGAACCGCTCCACGACGAGCCCCACTATGGTCATGATGAGCCCTCCGCCGCCCATGATGAGCGCGAGCCAGAAGATTCCCTGGTCGCTGCGGAGGCTCCAGAGCCGGAGCTGCTCAATCACGATTCCCACGTGCCAGCCGAGCAGCACGGTGCCCGCATAGGCGCAGGCCTGGGCCAGGATCAGGGTTCGCGCGGCCAGGATGGGGTTGAGCATGGTCTTCTTCTTGCCGTTGCGCCAGCGTAGGACACGGATGCCCATGATCAACGTCAGCACGGCAATGACACCCATGGTCACCAACGCGGAAGGAGGAAGCACCGGCGTCGCCATGCTGTAGCGCGTGGTGAGCACGGTAGCCAGCCAGCCAATTGCGGCGAGAACGACGGCGATGATCGCCAACAAGAGCGGACGCATGGCCTTCATGGACTATTCCACCGCTCCTGCGGCAGCGACGCTGCCGGATCCGTCGAAACCGTCGAACGGCCGGAGGCCTGGAAAGTCCTCGGCTTTGGCGGCCAGATCGGCGACGCTCTCACCGTTGAGCCGCGCTGCAGGGTCCAGGAGAGCCCACGGATAGAGCACGAAGGCGCGCCCGGCGGCCCGAGGATGCGGCAGGGTCAAGGTTTCGTCGTCGCTGGTGAGTTCGCCATAGACGATGATGTCCACATCCAAAGTGCGGGGGCCCCAGCGGACCTCGCGGACCCGATGGTGGATTTGCTCGACGTCGTGGCAGTGCTGGAGGAGGTCCAGCGGCGCAAGGGTCGTCTCAATGGCAATCACCATGTTGAGGAAATCCGGTTGCCCCACCGGTCCGCCCACGGCTTTGGTCTGCACCACGGGAGAGACCCCGAGCAGGCGGATTTCCGGGCGGTCAACGAGGTCGGCAACGGCGGTGGACAGGGTGTCGTTCCGCTCGCCCAGGTTGCTGCCGAGGGCCAGGATGGCTTTGGTGAATCGGGAGGTCATGCACGCTCCCTGTGGACACTGACCGTGACGTCACCGAAGGGAACTTCGATGGGTGCCTTGGGTTTGTGGACTGTGACATCGATGGCGGCGACGTTGAAGCCCGCCAGGATCCCCTCGGCGATCCGCACCGCGAGGGCCTCGATCAGGTTGAGTGGCTCGCCCGAAATGACGGACGTTATGTACTCGGCGACTTCGCCGTAGTGCGCCGTGAACTGCAGGTCATCTGTTTCCGCGGCCTTGCTGAAATCGGTGTACAGCACCGCGTCGACGACGAACGGCTGGCCGTCACGGCGCTCGAAGTCGAAGACGCCGTGATGCCCGACGGCGGTCACGCCGGTCAGTGTGATCTTGTCCAAACCGGTTCCTCCCCCTCTGTTCACCAAGTTTAGTGTCTGATGCGTGCGGCGACCTTGACGGCGTCAAGGCTGGGGCCGACGTCGTGGACGCGCACGGCCCAAGCACCGTTCGCGGCACAGATAGCGGTGATGGCAGCGGTGGCATGGTCCCGTTCCTCCGGCGCCGCCGCCTTGCCGGCCACGGTCAGGAGCGTCCCGAGGAAGCGTTTGCGTGAAGCTCCGATCAGGACCTTGTGGCCCAGTTCGTCCAGCCTGCCGATGTACTTGAGGAGTTGCCAGTTCTGGTCCTCGTCCTTGGAGAAGCCCAGGCCGGGATCCACAATGATTTGTTCCGCCGTGACGCCTGCCGCGTAGAGCTTGTCGCGGACGCCCTTGAGCTCCTCGATGACTTCCTCCACGACATTTCCGTAGTCGGCAAGGCTGTTCATGGTTTCGGCGTCGCCTCGGCGATGCGTCAAGACATAGGGCACCTTGGTACGTGCGACGAGTTCGGCCATCTCAGGTTCGAGGCTCAACCCGGAGACGTCGTTGATGATCGCCGCGCCGGCCTCCACAGCCGCGGCGGCCGTCGACGCGTGCGTCGTGTCGATGCTGACGAGTGCCCCGGCCTTCACGAGTGCCTGGATCACCGGCAAGACCCGCCGTTGTTCTTCTTCCGGGGAGACGGGCTCTGCGCCCGGGCGGGTCGATTCGCCGCCGACGTCGATGATGTCCGCTCCGGAGTACAACATCCGCAATGCGTGGGCGATGGCGGTGTCCGCAGTGGGGTGCTTGCCGCCGTCGCTGAATGAATCCGGCGTGACGTTCAGAATTCCCATGACAAGCGTGCGGTCGGCCGGCAGGTCCGCGAAGCGGGCCGCTGGACGGGGTTTGCGGAGAATGGGCAGGGGGCTGGTAGCCGGGCCCGTTCCTGGTGCTGCTGCGAGGGAATCCATGATCTTTGTTACCTTCCGAGTATGAGGCTCATGGCTTCGGCACGGGTGGCCGGGTCATGAAGTTGCCCGCGCACTGCGCTGGTGACGGTCTTGGCGCCGGGCTTGCGAATGCCACGCATGGACATGCACATGTGTTCGCATTCGACGACGACGATCGCGCCCCGGGGTTTGAGGTGGGTCACGAGCGCTTCGACGATCTGGGTGGTCAGGCGTTCCTGCACCTGCGGACGGCGGGCGTAAATGTCGACGAGACGGGCCAGCTTGCTCAGCCCGGTCACTTTGCCGTCGTGGGAAGGGATGTATCCAACGTGCGCGACGCCGTGGAACGGCACCAAATGGTGCTCGCACGTGGAATAGAACGGGATGTCCTTGACCAGCACGAGTTCCTCATGGTCGAGGTCGAACGTGGTGGACAGGACGTCCTCGGGATCCTGGTGCAGGCCAGCGAAGACCTCGGCGTAAGCCTTGGCAACGCGCTTCGGCGTATCCACCAGTCCGCCACGGTCCGGGTCCTCGCCCACGGCGATGAGGATCTCGCGTACGGCCGCCTCTATACGGGGGCGGTCGACCTTATATGAGTGATGGCCGTGGCCACCTGATTTTCCCCCGGAGGTGCCGCCAAGGTCATCACTGGCGGCACCGCTGAAGTCGTCGTCGTCGATGTGAGTCACAGCAGAAAGCTTAGCCTTGATGCGAAACGTCGGTGCCCGCGTCCGGTCCCTGGCCCGTAAATGACTCCTGGCTGCCGACTCCCTGCGGATGCGGGGACTGAGCGTCCAAAGGCTCTTCGAGACGAGCGGCCTTGGCCTCTTCCTGGGCCTCACGTTCAGCCTTCTCTGCGCGGGATTCCACCGGCGGGATGGTCTGGACCGGGCGGGATTCCTTGGAGAGCCACACCTCGCGGAAGTCGCGCTTGCGGATGTCGCGGAAGATGTGGGCGATCTCCGCCTGGTTCAGCGTTTCGCGCTCAAGCAGTTCGAGGGCCAACCGGTCCAGGACGTCGCGGTTCTCGGTGAGGATGGCGTAGGCCTCGTCGTGGGCCTGGTCGATCAGGCGGCGCACTTCCTCGTCGACGATGTACGCGACCGAGTCGGAGTAGTTGCGTTCCTGCGCCATGTCCCGGCCCAGGAAAGGCTCGCCGCCACCTGCGCCAAGCTTCACGGCGCCGATGCGCTCGCTCATGCCGAACTGGGTGACCATCTTGCGGGCCGTTCCGGTGGCCTTCTCGATGTCGTTCGAAGCGCCCGTCGAGGGGTCGTGGAAGACGATTTCCTCTGCAACACGCCCACCCATGGCATAGGCCATCTGGTCCAGGAGTTCATTGCGCGTGATCGAGTACTTGTCGTCCTCCGGGACAACCATCGTGTAGCCGAGGGCGCGGCCTCGGGGCAGGATGGTGATCTTCGTGACAGGGGCGGAATTGCGAAGGGCTGCCGCCACCAGGGCATGGCCGCCTTCGTGGTAGGCGGTGATCTTCCGTTCCATTTCCTTCATGACGCGGCTACGCTTCTGCGGGCCGGCCATGACACGGTCGATTGCCTCGTCCAGGGCGCGGTCGTCAATCAGGTTGGCATTGGACCTGGCGGTCAGGAGGGCGGCCTCGTTCAGCACGTTGGCAAGGTCCGCACCCGTGTAGCCCGGGGTCTTCTTCGCGACGCCCTTGAGGTCGACGCCGTGGGCCATCGGCTTGCCCTTGGCATGGACGTTCAGGATCTGCTCGCGACCAATCAAGTCCGGTGCTTCGACGGTGATCTGGCGGTCGAAACGGCCTGGGCGCAGCAGTGCAGGGTCCAGGACGTCCGGACGGTTGGTTGCCGCGATCAGGATGACGTTGGTCTTGACGTCGAAGCCGTCCATTTCGACCAGAAGCTGGTTAAGGGTCTGTTCGCGCTCGTCGTTGCCGCCGCCGATGCCAGCGCCGCGGTGACGTCCAACGGCGTCGATCTCGTCAACGAAAATGATGGCGGGCGCATTGGCTTTGGCTTGCTCGAAGAGGTCGCGGACACGGGAAGCACCAACGCCTACGAACATTTCAACGAAGTCCGAGCCCGAGATGGAGAAGAACGGGACGCCGGCCTCGCCTGCGACGGCGCGGGCAAGGAGGGTCTTGCCGGTGCCCGGAGGGCCGTAGAGCAGCACGCCCTTCGGGATCTTGGCGCCAACGGCCTGGAACTTTGCCGGTTCTGCGAGGAATTCCTTGATCTCCTGAAGTTCCTCGACGGCTTCGTCCGCACCGGCCACATCCGCGAAGGTGACTTGCGGCATGTCCTTGTTGACCAGCTTGGCCTTCGACTTGCCGAACTGCATCACCTTGGAGCCGCCGCCTTGCATGCGCGAGAGCAGGAACCAGAAAAGCACACCCAGCAGGAGCACGGGGACGAGGAGCGAGAACAGTCCGGAGAACCAGTTGTTTTCGACGGGCTGGTCCGTGAAGCCGCCGGATGGCTGCGCATTGGTGACGGCCTTGACGACGTCCCCGGCCCGCGCCGTGACATAGAAGAACTGGACGTTCTTGCCCTTGTCCTGGCCGTCGATGACGAGGTTGTCTTTCAGCGTCAGGTCAACTCGGTTCTCGGCATCGTAGATTTTGGCCTGGTCCACCTTGCCGCTCTGGGCGAGGATCGCGAGGCCCTTATCGGTGTCGATTCGGGTGGATCCGCCGGGGGCAAGGGTTGCAAATGCCACCAGGAGCAAGCCGACTACGACAACAATCCAGATGCCCGGGCCCTTGAAGAAACTCTTAGCTTTCATCTGTTCGGGGGCTCCGCCCCGTCCCTCCTGGTAGTGCTGCACGGCGCAGCTTCTGCGCGCGTGTGGTGCTGCGTCAGTTTCTAGCTTTACACCGTTCGGAGTGATTCACGCACAGTAAGAGGCAAAAGTTCCCTCTAGGCGTACATCAACAGGGAATTCCGGAAGCCCGCGGGAGAAATCCATGGTTCTTTCAGGATCCCCCGACGCCACTGCACACACAGCGAAGCGGCCTCCCGAACAGGAAGCCGCTTTCGTTCCGCGAAAAATACGCGGTGGTTCGCTGCGGGAAGAGTTACTCGTATACGTGCGGTGCGAGGGTTCCCACAAAGTCCAGATTGCGGTACTTCTCGGCGTAATCCAGTCCATAGCCGACGACGAATTCGTTGGGGATGTCATAGCCGACGTACCTGACGTCGATCTCCACCTTGGCGGCCGTGGGCTTGCGGAACGCGGTGCAGATTTCCACGGAAGCGGTGCCCCGCGACTCGAGGTTGGTCTTGAGCCAGGAGAGGGTCAGGCCGGAATCGATGATGTCTTCGACAATCAGGACATCCTTGCCCATGAGGTCGGTATCAAGGTCCTTGAGGATGCGCACGACGCCGGAGGACTGGGTCCCGGAGCCGTAGGAGGACACCGCCATCCAATCCATGCTGACGTGGCTGTGCAGCGCACGCGCAAGGTCTGCCATGACCATGACGGCGCCCTTGAGCACGCCGACGATCAGCAGCTCACGGCCCTCGTAGTCCTTGTCAATCTGTGCAGCAAGTTCGGCGATCCGTTGCTGGATCTGCTCCTTGGTGTAGAGAACGTGTTTGAGGTCTGCCTGGACGTCGTTTGAATCCACCAATGGCTCCTGTGTTGATGCGTGGGTGCGGCTACTGTTGGGGCGATCTTTGATGCCGGAATACTAGCTTCCCACAGCCGCCGCCTTCGCGGGGAACGGCAGTTCCCCGCGCTGGGGCCTCCCGCCCCAATTCGCTGAGGGATACACGATAGACGCTGACGCTTCCGGGAAGCTGCACGGGTCCCGCCGATCCCTGCCGGCGCAGCAACGCTTCGGCTGCCTGGAGCCGCCCATAGCCGGGCTGTTGGCCCCCGACGTCGGCCGCAGCCTTGGCGATCACCCGGAACCTCAGGGCCGGGGACAACTCCCTCAAGGCGCCTTCGGGGAGCCACACGCCGTCGTCGCTCCGGTTCACGAGTCCCGCATAACTCTCTGCGGCAAGCTGCTCCAGGAAGTCAGCGTCCTGCTGGAGGATCGCGGCTGTACGGGCGAGCGACTCGGCAACGCCGGGCCCCAGCTTGTCCTCAAGCAAGGGCATCACCTCCACCCGGGTCCGCGAGCGGGCGAAGGCGGGGTCCGCGTTGCTGGGATCGTGCCAGGCTTCGAGTTCCTCGACCTCGCAGATTTCGAGCGTTTCTGATCGGCGCAGGCCAAGGAAAGGACGAAGGAGCTTGCCGCGCGCCGGACGCATCCCGGCGAGGGAGCGGGTTCCCGAGCCTCGCGCGAGGCCCAGCAGGACCTGTTCGGCTTGGTCGTCCAGAGTGTGCCCGAGCAGGATCGCTCCACAATCGAGTTCGGCGGCCGCCGCTTCAAGGGCCGCGTGCCGGGCATCGCGTGCCGCCGCCTCGGGCCCGAACCCGGCAGCGGCCACCTCCACGGTCCGTAGCTGGACGGGCGAGAGGCCCAGGTCCTCCAGGATCGCCACGGTTCGCGCCGCGACCTCGCCCGAGCCTGCTTGCAGCTGATGGTCGACCACGACGGCGGAAACACGCACGGGGTGGCCCTGCACGCGGCCCCGACGGGCAAAGTAGGCCGCCACCGAAGCAAGTGCCAAGGAGTCCGGGCCGCCGCTGCAAGCGACGAGGATCCGCTCGGGATAGCCTGCGGAGGCCAGCGCGTCCTGCACCATGTTCCGCGCCTTGCCGACGACCGGCGCCAAACGCCCGGGACGTCGTCGTCCGCTGCTTGGATCGCTTCTACCGCTTGCGCCGGTACCCGATGTGGTGCCTGCGGTCACAGCCCCATCCGCTCAAGCCACAGCTTGGAGTCGTGGATTTCGGCTTCGGTAGGCAGTTTTTCGGCCGATTCCCAGACCCGGTTCAAGCCCTCCATGCCGGCCACCGCAACCACTTCACGGACGAACTTGGCGCCGTCGCTGTACTGGCGCATCTTGGCATCCAGGCCGAGGATGTTACGGATGAATTTCTCGATCATTCCGCGGTCCTTGCCCCGCGAGCTGAAGCGCTGCCTAATGGTCTTCACCGAGGGGACCAGGGTGGAATCGACGGCGTCCATCACAACATTGGCGTGGCCTTCCAGCAGGCTCATGACTGCCGTGAGATGCGAGAGCGATGCCTTTTCCTCGGGGTTTTGGAGCAGGTCCAAGATGGCCCCGCGGCCAGGAGTGGCGCCGGTGGAGCGGTCGCGCAAGGACCGCGCGGCCGCAGTGGCACGATCCATGATGGAGTCCACATTGCCGATCAGGTTGGCGCTGAGGCGCTCGATTTCCTCGAGCATGTGGGTCCGGAGCCAAGGCGCGGCAGCGAACTGCACCCGGTGGGTCTGTTCGTGAAGGCAAACCCAGAGCCGGAAATCGTCCGGATCAACGTTGAGCTCGCGCTCCACAGAGATGATGTTCGGAGCCACGAGCAAAAGCCGGCCGGCAGGCGGCGCTTTCGAGTCCGGGGCGAGGGCCGCGAAGGGATCGTATTGGCCCAAGACCTTGCTCGACAAGAAGGCGAGCACGGCCCCGAGCTGCGCGCCGGTAATGGCGCCGCTCGCGGCCGCCGCAGCCGGTGTCATCGCCGGGCCGCGCCGGGAGTCCAGCATTTGCTGAAGGGCCGGCTGGAGCATCACGGCGAAACTCTGGGTATTGGCCTTCGCCCAGGACGCCCGGTCAACTACCAGGACATGGGAATCGCGGAGGTCGCGCGCGGCTTCCAAACCAGTGATGTCATGCACATGCGGTACCGAGATGTCCGCGCTGAAACGCAAGCTGTCCACGGCTTTACCGATTTGGGCCGGACTCAGCGGTGGACCGGGGGGAGCGAGCCGGGCAGCCGTGGAGGCGGCCAGCTCCCAGTTGATGAGGGACTGGGCTTGCTGCTGAGACTCCATATGAACCATAAGACCACAACAGGCTGAATCTGCGCCCTTAAGTTCGCTCAACGGCGAACGTCAGGCAGCGGGGACGTCAGCCAGCCCGGCAACCGCATGACGCGAGTGCCGTGGCGGACCTGTCCAGCGCGACCTTGTTCCCTTCTGCGCCCGGCATCAGCCCGTTGCCGATAAAGGAGAAGACCAGGAGACGGCCGTTCGCGTCCACAACGTAGCCGCTCAAAGCGATCACCGAATTCAAGGTGCCGGTCTTGGCCCGCACCAGGCCCGCCCCTTGGGAGGTGGTCGCATCCGTGTAGCGGTCGCCGAGCGTCCCGGTCAGTCCGGCTACCGGGAACCCCGCGAGGGCGGCACGGAGACGGGTGTCCGGTCCCGAGGTAATGGCCCGGACCACGTCCGCGAACTGCCGCGCCGACACCTGGTTGCCGAGGGCAAGGCCAGACACGTCTGCCAAGTGCATGGAGTCCGAGGCGACGCCGAGTTCTGCGAGCTGGGCGCCCACGGCCGCCGTCGCGCCGTCGTTGGATCCCGGCTTTCCCTCGGACAGCGCCGCCATCCGACCGAAAACCTCAGCGAGGTAGTTGTCCGACGTTTCCAGCATCAAGTCGACCTGCTCGCGGACGGTGGCAGACACGGCGCTGGCGAGGACGCCCTGCTTTCCGGTTGGAGCTGCGGCTCGTTCCACACCGGGGACCACCGTGAAGCCAGCAGCGGCACCCGCGGCTTGCAGCTTCCCCGCGAAAGCCTGGGCTGCGGTGAGCGCGGCGTCTTGCGGACGCGGGCCGCTTGTTGCCCCCGGGGTTGTCCGGGCCGAGTTCAGGGCGAGCGGAAAGACCGGCGCCGTTTCCCCGGCAGCGACATCGTCGAGGCTCCATGACGGGTTCAAGGCAGGCCCGGTGAACAGTCCATCGTCCAACTGCACCGTGACCGGGCCCTTCACGCCGCGGTCCTGCAAAGCTTTTGCCGTGTCCGCCGCGAGGGTCTCCAAACCGGCATGGCCGAGCACCTCATTGGCTTGGGACGGGCCGTCACCGAGCAGGACGTCGCCTCCAGCGCTCAGGATGATGGTCGACGGCGAAGGTCCCGCCAGGACCCGCGTGCTGAAGCGGGTCTCCGGGCCGATCGCGCGCAGCGCCGCGACTGCGGTGAGCAACTTCATGTTGGACGCCGGCACCCGGTTCTTGGCGCCGTCGCGATCGTAAAGCGGAAGCCCGGTCAACGCATCCTCGACGACGCCGGTGAAGTCTCCCCCGCCGTCGGGGGTCAAGAGGGCATTGAGCTGGTTCGTGACTTCGGCCGGCAACGGGACCGGAGCGGAAGCGTCCAAGGGGGCAACGATCTGAGTGCGGCTCAGCTGCTTGGGGACCTGTTGCCAGTCCGGCACCTTGGGGCCGGGCGCACCAGCTGCCCCCGGAAAGCCGGGACCAATTAATCCGGCTGCGATCCCGAGTCCCATCGGCACGGCCAAGACCGCGATGACCAAGGTCAACAAGGCAGGTGGCAGAAAGTGGACGATGCCCTTCGACGCGGATTTCCTGGCCCTCGGCCCCCTGGGCCTGAGAATCGGAGTGTCCTGCTGTTCCGGAGCCTGCTTTTCAGCCCCCGCCTCGTCAACGCCCGTCATGCAGCCTTAGTCCTCAAAGTCTTGAATGTCCCCACCGTTTCAAGAAACTTGGGCCTCTCGCTATATCCTCAATAGTAGTCGGCGGCGTCGGCTGCTCTGTTGCCGCGCCCATGCCAATACCGCCAAGGAGCATTCCATGAAGCACGACGTCACGATCGAGATCCCCAAGGGGTCGCGCGTCAAGTACGAAGTTGACCACGAGACCGGTCGCGTCCGCCTGGACCGCGTCCTGTTCACCTCCATGCAGTACCCCACCCACTACGGGTTCTTCGAGAACACCCTGGGTGAGGACGGCGACCCGCTGGACGCACTGGTGCTCCTGCAGGACTTCGACCTGTACCCCGGTGTCATCGTCGAGTCCCGCCCCATCGGCGTGTTCAACATGACCGACGACGGCGGCGGAGACGCCAAGGTCCTGTGCGTTCCTGCCGATCCGCGCTTCGACCACATCCAGGAGATCACGGATGTCAGCGAATTCCTGATCAAGGAAATCGAGCACTTCTTCACCCGTTACAAGGACCTTGAGCCGGGCAAGTGGGTCAAGGCTGAAGGCTGGGCCGACCGCGCAGCCGCCGAAGCCGAGCTGGAAGCTTCCATCAAGCGTTTCGTTCCGAGCGCGCACTAAAGCAATTCGACCTGCACGACGGCGGGGGGGGGGGGGGGGGGGGGGGGGGCGCCCCCCCCCCCCCCCCCGGGGGGGGGGGGGGGGTGGGGGGGGGGGGGGGGCGCG
>NZ_MTPV01000002.1:0-16048 GCF_002009585.1 Arthrobacter sp. SRS-W-1-2016
CGGCCGCCGAACCTCGGAACCATGAAGGTGTAGGGGATACGCAGCGTGGCGCCGACCAGGCTGGGGATCGAGATGAGTCCTCGAGCTCCAGACCGGTGGAGAACTTCCGGGTCCTGAAGGTGGCGGTCAGGGCGTCGCCGGTCAGACGCCAGCCGGTGAGCCCAGCCTCGGCGAGCTCGGCGGCGGAGAGCTTCCGTTGGGAATCAGTCATAGTGCCATCATGGCGCCGGAGGGCAGCCGTGGGGCTACCCCTGGAGGCACCACGCCTCCAAGGGTAATGGCGCCGCCGCCGGCGACTGCGGGTAAACGCCCGTACTGCGCGGGGATAACGCTGTCACGCCCTGGCAGGTGAGAGGAAGGCCCAGTCGCAATGCTAGGCGCATCCTTCCTTCGAGCCTCCCCCCGGGGACCAAATTCGCCGACAACCGATGTTCCGTAAAGCTGGCAAAACTCTTCGGATTAAGGCGCCTGGCCGACTGAAAGAGGATATGCCGGTGCCCCGGCCCCTTGAGCTCGGGACTCGAATCGAAGGCGCTTGCAGTCCAGTCGAAGCGGGTACCGTTTTGGTACCATATGGGCATGGCTATGAATCTCCGTGTCCCTGAAGACCTCGATCGACGGCTGGAGAAGTTGGCTGCCGAGGAACACACGTCGAAGTCTGCGCTTCTGTTGCAGGGGGCAGAGTTGGTTCTGCAGCGTCATGCGCGCCGACGCGAAATCAGCCAGGGCCTCGATTTTGTTATGAGTCATGACGCTGAGTTGCTGAAGCGCCTTGAGGACGCGTGACAGCGTATCTGGACATTGAGGATGCCCTCCAAGTAGTCGATCGGTACGGCTTCCATGTCCGTGATGTCGGCTTGTTGGCCTCGGCATTGGCCAGGCCGGCTACAACCGTCATGGGCGCGGAGGCTTATCCGGAACTGGCGGTGAAGGCGGCCGCTTTGTTGGAGTCGGTCGCCCGGTTCCGTCCACTCATTGATGGGAACAAACGGACGGCGTGGACGCTCATGGTGCTGTTGCTTTGGATTAACGGTTACCGGCATGGCTTCACCACGGATGAAGGCTTCGACCTCGTCGTCGGAGTCGCCGCGGGCACTATCGACTTGCTGGACTCTGCCGCCCAGATTTCTGGGCAGCTGCTGCCCCGGTAGTCCTTCACCCCTCTCGAAAAGCGGGGTGTGGACAATGTCCACACTTTTCGTCTCGGACTTCCTCGTACAGCCCCCGACTTGCCCGGACTGCCTATGTTTTCAGGACTTCCCAGTGTTCTCGGGGGCTGGAAGACGGTTCGAGTCCCACTTTGGGCACGTGTTTGGGCAGGTCAGGGATGAGCAGTTGATCGCCGCGTTGGAGCTACTTGCCGAGCGTGGGCCGCAGCTGGAACGTCCGCTTGTGGATACGGTGGCCCGAAACGTTCCTGCGCGGTATTAATGGCCGGGGCCAGTGTGGTGCTCCAGGACGGCCGCCCCGTTCTTCCAGAACGACGTCAGGAGGTGTGACAACGAGGGATGGCGCGCCGCCAAACAACATTGAAAACGCTAGCAAGAGAAGAAGCCCTGACTCCTGAATATCAGGCGGCCGGCCACACGACCCTCGTTTGCCATTTCTGCGGATCACGCTCGGTTGGCGGTCCGTTCAGATAGTATTCCCACATCGTGTCCGAGGGGCGCTTTCCCGCTGACTTTATCTGGTCCTGGACGACGGTGTAGGTGCTCTCCAGGGTGTCGTAGGGTCCGGTGTGCATAGCCTCGTAGGCCTCAGTCTCGGGAAGCATGCTGGCAACTACTGTCCCGGCGTCCGCAAGGGTGTCCGTAATCGGGAAGCCGGCTTCGACGTCGACCGTCTCGGCGGGCATTCCGAGGTAGAGGGCAAAGGGAGGTCCGGCCAGTTGGACGTTTTGCCGCCGGGTTTCGGCGGCTACGGCGGCGAAGGCGCGGCTGAAGAACTCCGGAAGGGCGTTCATGGCGACCTTTTCGCGCAGGACGGCGGTTGGCTGCTCGGAGCAGTGGATCAGCGTTGCCTCCGGTGTTACGGTATCCGCCGATGCTCCCTGTGCGGGCGTTACCGCGTTCTGCCAGAGCCCGATCACGTTACCTTCGCTGTCACGGAAGTACGCATTCCAGCCGGAACCGGGAACCTCCATCCTGCGCCGAACAGTTTCACCGCCAAGTCGTCCTATCTGCTCCAACACACCATCAATGTCGTCGACAGCGATGGTGACCACGGGTGCCTGTAGGAGGTCTCCGCGGCGGAAGATTCCCCCGTTGATTGACCCCGTCTCCGCTGGCCGCCCTTGGCTGTCCAAAGGGGTTGTCTTGGCCAGGCTATATTCCATCTCCGGAAGCACCTGGAAGCTCCAGCCGAACACCGATCTGTAGAAGTCCCTTGCACGTCCTTCGTCGTCCGCAGGGATTTCGAAATGTACTACTCCACCCATGGCACTCACCTTTCTGAAACGGGGGCATTATTGCGATCTTCCTGCTGAACGAGGGGAATGACATCGATTCGGGCGCCCTGGGCGGCAGGTGGACCGATCACCAGCAGGATGTTCTTGGCGGCGACACCGGCCAGTGCGTTAAGTACCCGCCCGACCAACTCAGGTTCCCCAGGCGGGATGCCTTCCGCAGGCGGAGCCTCGGGTCCCGGCTGGGCCCTTCTCCATACGGTGACCTTAGCGCCGGTGGCGTCGGTGATCGCCTGGGACAGCCGGTCAGGATGGGAGGCGGTCACCAACGTCACTTGTCGGCCCGTGTGTCCCTGGACGGGGGGTGCGACCGCCAGGAGGGCGTGTTCGCGCCGCCACAACGCAAAGTGATAGGCGGAAACGAGGCCGGCTGCCACCAGGAGGCCGAGCGGCGCACGGGTGCGGTCCAGGAGGCTGCCCCCGGTGACATCGCCCAGGAGGTACTCGAAGATCCGGTATCCGATCACGAGGAGGGCGATCAGGGCCACCACAGCGCTGATCCCGAAGAACACTATGAGGTAGACACGTCTGGCTTGCGGAAGGGTGTCCGCGGTTTGCGGCTGCCGTCCCGGCTTCCAGGCCTGCCACCAGATCGGACCTCCCACGACGAGGGAACTGATCCCGCCCAGCAGGAGGGTGCGCGTGCCGCCGCCCGCGAGTGGCGAAACCGCGATGGCAAACGTTGCGTTGATGATCACGCCAAGGCCGGAGGCAGCGGCCGCCAAGGCAACCCCGGATGTCACCAGCCGGCTCGCGCGCCGGGTGGCAACAGAACGGTGGGCCCCGCTGACTCGGTGATAGCGCCACACCAAAGCGCCGACGGCGGCTGCGGCGATCGCAGTGCCGAGTGGACCGAGCAGCTCACTCATCGGGCCCTCCCGGTCGAAGGCCATCCTCAGGAGCACAAAACCCACGACGCTTGCCCCGGCGAGCGCAGTGATGCCCGCCGCGAAGATCCCGACGCCAATCAGGGCCACGTCCACCAGGGCGGTCCGAAGTTTGCGTCCGCCGCCCCGGAACCAGTGCCACCACCAGACAGTGCTTCCGCCTATGGCCCAGACCAAGGCCCGGAGTATGGGCTGCCACCAGGTTTCCACCCCTGGAGTCAGGCTGGTGTAGCCGAGGATTGCGACATCCAGTAAGCCGCCCAGCGCCGAGATGGCGGCAACGGCTCCCACTAACAATCCGAACACCGAACCGATGACCGCCGGGACGTCGTTCAGATTGGCGGGATGCTTGATGGGGTGCCGCCACATCCAGTGGTGCCAGATCCAGATGCCGGCCCAGGCAATCCCTATGGACAAGGGCGATGACCACTGGGGCTCCCGTGCACCGATGAAGGACGCCGCCATCCCCAGGAAAGCGGTTACGGAGGCGATGAGGGAGACCGCGTAGACGCCGGCCAGGTACAGGCTCCACCCCGCTGAAGCACGTTCCATCGGGTCGTCGAGCCTCTTCCAGACCACCCACCACAGGATCGCCGCGAGCGGGCCGCCGATCAACGTGAAGGCGAGGGAGCGGGCAAGTCCGGCCACATCGTTGGACGCCACCACCGCACCGGTGCTCAGCAAGCGTTCCACAAGGCCGCTGAGCCCGACAGCCCCGATCACCACGAGGGCAATCAACAGGGCGTAGAGGATCAGGCGGCGGAGGGTGAGCTGGGCCGAACCCGCAGTGGAAACTTTCGTCGAGACCCTTGCATTCATTGCTTCACCGACGATCCGACGCAGAACAGGAGCGGGTACGGGGCCTGGTCGACCAGCCATTTGCCATTGATCGTAACGAGGGAGAAGCGGTCCTGCGTCTCGTACTCGGATGGCCCGAACGGGCCATCCGAGCCTGAACTGACAATAGAGACTCTTACCAGTGCCGTGGTGCCCCGCTCGGTGGTCGAGATCAGCACTACCCGGGAAGGCAGCGGACCGCTTTCCCGGGTGCTGCGGCATAACGAACTGGCCGCCGAGGTGAGGTAGGTACTGGCTGTGGCCGTGTCCCCTTCAATGACCGCCGTGCTGTATCGCTGGACGACCCCCTGCGGTGTGGATTCATCAAGCACCGGTGGTCCACCCCGGGTGGAGACGACTGCCAGGGCGACGACGACCAACAGTGCAATTGCTGACACAATCACCAGGAGGACCCGGTCCGGCTTTCCCGCCGCAGCGTTCATGCCGTCAGTATGGCGCACAAGCAGTCCGTGTGCAGGTGTCTTTCGGCCTTATGAGCAGGGTGAAGCCGGCCGGGTGGGTGCTACCGACAATGAGCGAGAGCATGAGCCCCGGGATTAGGTATGGGAAGAATGGGCCACAAATCCGAGCAGGGTGAGTAGTGAAGCTCTTCTCATGCCCTATCTGCCCAGGAGCCGGTCGAGGGTGACGAAGCCATAGCCGGCGGCAGTGATCCGGTCGATGATTTGCGGCAGGGCGTCGGCGTCCAGGGTGCTGCCGTCGTCGGGGTTGGAGCCGATGTGCATCAGGACGATTTCACCTGGCGTGAGGGCGGTGAGGGTGCGGTCCGTGACCATTTGGGTGCTGATGCCGCCACTCGTTCCTTTCCACCCCAGGGTGTCCACGGTCCAACGGACGGCGACGTAGCCCAGGTCGTTGACGGCAGCGATTGTCCGGGTATCCCTTTCGCCGTACGGGAAACGGAAGAACGGGCGCGGAT
Source organism: Arthrobacter sp. SRS-W-1-2016 (assembly GCF_002009585.1). Taxonomy (NCBI): domain Bacteria; kingdom Bacillati; phylum Actinomycetota; class Actinomycetes; order Micrococcales; family Micrococcaceae; genus Arthrobacter; species Arthrobacter sp. SRS-W-1-2016. The sequence continues at coordinate 5,129 of NZ_MTPV01000002.1, forward strand.
CCGCACCTGCGGCTGAAATGGCTTGTTCGGCCCCGCGGACCTGCTGAGCGATTAGTGCGTCAGAGAGGCTGGTGAACGCGGGGTGGGTCATGGAGTGGTTCCCCACCTGGTGCCCGGCTGCGACAATCTGCCCGACCCCTGCGGGATTCGTCTCCGCCCAGTTCCCGGTGAGGAAGAAAGTGCCGGGCACGCCTTTGGCGGCCAGTGCTGACAGGATTTTGGGAAGGCCGGCTGCGTTGGCGCCCGCGTCAAATGTCAGGGCCACTACACGGGCAGCGTCAGGAATGAGGGTCAGGTCCTGGCCGCGCAGTGACGGCGGGAACGGGGCCGGGGGCGCCGGGACGGTGGTCCCGGGCTGTGCCGGAACGGTGTCAGGGGGTACGGTCACCGGCGGTTCGACCGGAGTCTGGCCGGCCTCCGTGGTCTCCGTCTCAGTCGGGAGGACGGAGGGCGTCGGCGACGGCAACGGTGGCAAGGTGGCGCGGGACCCTGACGGAGTGGGGGAACTTGTCATTGGCACTAAGGAGGTTACCGGTGGCTGGGCCGACGACGGCGGCCTGCCGCGCTGTGCGGTCAGCAGACCGATTCCAATGGCGACAGCCACTACGGCAAGGGCGACCACGATCCCGACCACCCGGCGTCGGCCGGTGTCTGAAGTTGCCGATGCCACAGTTGCTACCGCCCCTTCGATCCAGGCCGCCTTCGGTTCCGCAGCCGCACGTTCTGCCACTGCCGCCGCGCGCCGCTGGCGGCTGATGTTCTGTTTGGATCATGCTGGGCCCCACGACGGCGGAAGCGGCAGAGTCTTTAGTCCTCCAGGACTTCTTATGGCTTCTCGCGGGCGTCGTGCCCTGCGCTGCTTCGCCGGGAGATGAGGATGGGACCTTTGGCGTGGTGAAGGACTGCATGGGCGGTGGAACCGATGGTGCCTCTTATGAGTCCGTGGCCTTTGGTTCCCACGACGGTGATGCGGGCGTCTTGGGATGCGTCGAGGATGGCCCGGGGGATCGAGGTATCGGTGAGCAGTTGTCTTTCGACGATTACCCCGGGGGCCAGGCCTCGGGCAGTACTGATGGCTGCGTCCAGAAGAGCTTCTCCTGTCGGGTAAGAGTCCACGGGATCTCGAAGCATTCTGTAGCCGGCCGGGGCATGCTCAACGTGAACGACCTTGAGGTCCGCTCCTGTCACGCTGGCCAGTGTGCAGGCATCTTCGAGTGCTGCCGCGGAGCCTGAGCCGTCTATGGCGACAAGGACGGGCCCGTCCGGGTATTCGTCGGATCGGATCACCGCGACGGGACAGTCGGCAGTGGCTGCCAATTCCAGACTGACGGATCCCACGAGCAGTCCCATGAACCCGCCGAGGCCGCGGCTTCCGACGACGAGCATTTCTTCACCTGCGGAAATGTCGAACAGATGTACGCTGGGGTACCCGTAGACGAGTGACGTTTGGACTTCCACGCCGGGTGCGGCATGCTTCGCGTGTGCCAGGCCCTCTTCGAGGATGGCTTGCGCGGAGTGGCCGAGACCGCTGTCTGCCACCCCGGGGACCGGTGCGAGGTCGTGGGTCAGCAGGGGCCACAGTGAGCAGTGCACCAGCTGGAGGGGAAGGTTGCGCAGGGCTGCTTGCCCGGCCGCCCAGCGGACAGCTTGTGCCGCTTGAGACGATCCGTCATAGCCGACCACGATGGTCTTGGACTCCTGCATGGCTTCTCCCTTGTCTGGTGTTCACGTTCGGGCGCCCGGAGCGGTTGCATTTCCTCTGAGCGTAGTTTGTGGCGCCCGGGGGTTCCGGGTATCCGTCTGAAGTTGTTGAGCGGCCTGGCTGGGTCGTCCCGTCTACGCCGTCCTGGTTCCGAAGAGCATGATGGTTCATTCGTCGGGGTCCTTGGCCGCCGCGGGCTGCCGGGTGCGGTGAGTGTCGGAGTTCTTGGTCCGGGGCCGGTCATCGGGCACGAGGCTGAAGGCGCCTTCCTCTTCGAGGGCGTTGTGCAGTCTGAGGATGGCGTACAGGCCGTAGAGCAGGCGGCGGAGTTCGATGATGTCTTCGGGCCGGGCGTCGTTTTCGAATCCGTTCAACAGTCGGTGGAGCCGGCTGATGAGGTGTTCGATTTCGGCGTGGGTGCGGCTCATGTCGGCTGTCGCGTTCGTCCCGCCGAGGGCGCGGGCGACCAACGGAACGAGGAGTTCCTCGTCGGCGCGTTCGTGGGGGAGCAGTTCTGTTTCGAGGCGGTGGAGCAGGGCCCGTGCCGGGGCCAGGTTGTGGTCCCGGGTTGTGAGGGTGTCTGCGACGGCGCGGATCTGTTCGACGACGGCGCTCATGGCCTCGTGCTGGGATTTGAGCTGCTGTGCGGTGGCGATGTCGGCTGGCACCATGTTGATGGTGTGGGATTTGCCCGGGATGACCGCGCGAAGGGCGATGCCTATGGCCAGGACATCGATGATCTCCTGCAGGACGGCTCCGGCCGCCGGCGCGAGGAAGCCGCAGGCGGCTGCGACCATGGCGGCCAGCGACAATCCCATGCCGATGAGTACGGCCTGGTGGCCGATTCCCATGGACCGGCCGGCGATGAGGATGGCGTCTGCAAGTGCGTCTATGCGGTCCACGGTCAGTACGACGTCGGCAGCTTCGGACGAGGCGGTGGCGCCGCGTGCTGCCAGGGCTACGCCCACTCCGGCGGCGGCCAGGGCCGGGGCGTCGTTCACGCCGTCGCCGACCATGATCGTGGCCGCGGCGGCGGATTCAGTGGTGATCACGTCCAGTTTCTCGCCCGGGTCGCAGTCGGCCCGGACGGAATCGACCCCGACGATCCTGCCTACCGTGCGCGCAATGTCCTCCCGGTCGCCTGTGACGAGGATGATCCTGCGGATGCCCGCGTTGCGCAGTGCCCGGATCATCCGCGGGGCGTCGGGCCTGACGGGGTCCTCCAGCAGGAACGCGCCGGAGGCCTGTCCGTCGACCGCGATGAACACCGTCAGTGATCCGTCGAGATCAGCCCGCCGACGCACCTGACGCACCCAGCCCGGTTCCGACCCTGGGGTGATCCACGCGGCCTTGCCAAGCCTGACCTCATGGGCTCCGACTTTTCCCTGAAGTCCATAGCCGTGTTCCTCGCGGACGTTTTCGGGCATCTCAAGTTCAAGGTTCCGGCGGGTGGCCGCGGTCACGATCGAACTGGCCAGGACATGGGGTGAGACCTGGTCCAGGGAGGCTGCCAGCCGCAGGAGCTCGTCGGCATCGGCGGTGTCGTCGGCCGTGATCGTGTCAGCCAGGGTGGGCTGCCCCCGGGTCAGTGTGCCGGTTTTGTCAAAGAGGGCTACCCGGCCGGCGGCAAGCCGTTCAAGTGCACCGCCGCCTTTGATCACGACGCCGATGCTCGCGGCGCGGGAGAGTCCGGACATGATCGCGATCGGGGCGGCCAGCAGAAGCGGGCAAGGCGTCGCGACGACAAGGACCGCCACTGCCCGCACCGGGTCGGTGCTGAGCGCCCAGGCCGCCCCTGCCAAAACCAGGGTCAGCGGGACGAAGAAGACAGCGAACCGGTCTGCGGTGCGCACGAACGGAGCTGAGGCCGCCTGAGCCTGCTCCACCAGCCGGACGACACCGGCGTAGGTCGAGTCCGCCGCGGCTGCGGTCGCGATCAGGTCGAGAGGCGCGCCGGCGTTTACCACGCCGCTGCGAACATCATCGCCCACGAGTCGTTCCACGGGCAGTGATTCTCCCGTAAGCGCGGACTCATCCAGGGTCCCGGCCGAGAGGAGTCGTCCATCCACGGCAAGGACTTCGCCCGTGCCAACGACAAGCAGATCGCCCACGGCGAGTGCTTCCACGGGAACCGTCTCCACGCCGCCTTCGACCCTGCGTCGCGCAGTGCGTGGGGCGCGCTCCACGAGCAGGCTCAGCTCCCGCCGGGCGCGGGCCTGGGCCCGTGCCTCCAGGAGCCGGCCCGTTGCGAGCATGACCGTGATCATTGCGCCGGCGAATGGCTCGTTGACCCACAGGGCGCCCCCCAGAGCCAGGACCGCGATGACGTCCACGCTGGCCTGCCGGTGCCGAAGCGCACCTGCCACCCAGACGATGGCGAACACCAGACCGAGAATCGTCCCCACTGCCCAGAGAATCCCCGCCACCGAATACCAGCCCAGCAGCCACACCGCGCCACCACCCACCAAGAGGAAGGTGGAGGCAACGAAGAGCAATAACTCAATCCGGACACGCAGGTAGCCCATGAGCCCATACTCACATGCCGGACAGGCCCCGAAGAAGAACCAAAAGTCCTATAAGCTCGACGTCCCGGGTGCCGGCCACCCGGCATTGCTCCGCAGTCCGGCTTCGAAGCATCCTTGGTAAGGCAAATGGGCATGGCCGTCTCGAGATGGGCCACTTTGGCCTGTGGGCGGAGCCGGCGTTCGCCGCCCGGGCAAGACGTCGTCAGTCTTGCTGTTGGGAGGCGCTGGAGGGTGATCTGGAGCTTCCATTGACGCGTCGCGTTTGGACCAGGGACATCGGCGGCGGTGGCCCTTGCCTGCCGGTTTGCACGCTGGCCGGTTCCGGATCTTGGCGCGGCCGCAGCGGGCAGCCTGGTGGCCGTCGCCGCCTGGCGGGTGGCGGCCAACATCCTTCTCCTGAACGAGGACTTCATGCCCGCAGTCAGCGTCGGGGACGCGCTGTGCCTGATCGCCGGCACCCTGCCGACGGCCGTTGTTGCCTCCCTCGACCGTAACCCGGGGCACAGTGCCCTTCCGAGATTGGCCGGGGGCTGGTCGCATTCATCGCCAACGTCATCATCCTCTGATCGGCACGGAGACAGCGATCGGACCGGGACCGGGGTGCAGGACCGCGAGGGCCGCGACAGCCGGCCACCGGCCGGGCGAAGGGACCGATCGAGATCGGAGGAGAGGCCGGCAACAGCGTGTTCGATCCCGTCAGCGGGACCATCCTGGTCAACGTTCAGAGCCGCGGTGAGCTGCTGGGCATCGATCCTTCCACGGACTTGGTAACTACCCCGATCCAGCTTGGGGACTGCGTGAGTAATCAGGCCTTTACGTCGACGGCGCGGAAAAGCTTGCGTTCATCGCCTGGGAAGACGATGCCAAGCTCCTCCTGGTCGACCTTCATAGCAAACAGATCACCGCCAGCTTCGACGCCGGCCCGAGCCCGGACGTGCCGGCATTCGATCAGGGCCTGCACCGCCTCTACGTCCCTTCCGAAAGCGGAGTGGTCACGGTCTTCGACGAACAAGCCCGTGCCCTGGTTCTGAAGGCCTCCGGGACGCTCGCCGATAACGCGCACACGGTCGCCGTGGACCAGGCAACCCACAGGGTCTACTTCCCGCTCCAGGACGTCAACGGCCACCCGGTCCTGCGCGTCGAGGACGCTATCCGATGAACAGGAACAAACGACGGGACGGAAACCGGGTCACGCCCACGGTAAGGACCCGGGGTCGGCGTCGGACTTAAGCCCCTGTTGGGGAGGGCGGTTCCGGCGTACTTTGCAAGTGGGGTCCTGGTAATCCGTGGCCCACACCCAAGGGGGCACCATGACCGGATGCAGGCTTTCGGCGTTCAGCATTCTGGGGGTTTGTGCCCTCTTCGCGCTCTCAGGCTGTTTCGGCCCTCCCGCCCCGGCGCCCACGAGTGGCTCTTCTACCCTGAGCGCTACAGCAACCCCAGTCGCCACTCCGAGCGCGACGGCGAACCCGTCCGCGCCGATCAGCCCGTCGATAGAACCGATTCCGCCGGCCACCGCCGCGCCGTCGCCCGCCCCCACGAGCCCGGCAGCGACAGGGGAGACTACCCCCGCGGGGCTCCCGCAGCAGGTCGCCCCGCTGACGGTCTACTACGTCGCGATCGGCGACAACGGCACTTCCGGGCCGATTACCGGCTGTGGCGACAGCCTCGTCGCGACGACCACGGCCCCGGTCCGCTTCACGGACCAGGTAGGCCCCAGCATCAGGACCTTGCTCGCGAACAAGAACCGCGCCGTCGGCCTGTCCGGGCTCGTGAACGTCCTATATCAATCGAACCTCACCTACCTCGGGGGTGAGTTGGACGGCAGCACGATCACGATCTACCTCTCCGGGCAGTTCATGCTGTCGGGCGTGTGCGACATCCCGCGCGCTAAGGCCCAGCTGGAGTTCACCGCCATGGCCGCATCCGGGGCCACGAACGCCCGAGTTTTCGTCAACGGTCGCCCGATCGACGACGTGCTCAGCCTCAAGTAGTGCACGTCAGGGAAACCGGTGAAGACGAAGAGCGAGCACTTTACTTGGTTGGGACCGCTTTGGCGGCAAGTCTTTACATCGTGCAGTCCCGGAGTAACCATTGCTGGATGACCCCACCTGCAGAAACCCTTACCGTGGCTTTGGAAGATGTGGGAGATACCTCATGGTGGGCCAGGATCCTGACAATCCTCGGATCCCAGTACGGGAGCATCCAACAGCGTTTTGTGGGCCAGGTCGACGGGAAGATCCGCTACAGGAGCTCTACCTTTCCCGTTGCAGGGTCGGTCGGCCCGATCTCACCCCAAGAACAATGGGCTCCGGGGATGACGGCTGCACTGGAAGAACTGCAGCGTGATCTGGGCAGGGACGGGTGGAGAGAGACCTCGCGGGGGAGGGATCCGTGGTCACTAACGTATGAGCGGGTGACATCCGGTCCTTCGTGACCAGACCGTTGCGGGCCCCGGAGGACCTCCAGTCATCACGTCGACTTATCACGTCGACAATCCGCGCGAAACAACTTTCGCGAGGGCGTTCTTCAGATTGGTTCCACCTGGATCTCAGCTTGATGGTCGTGTTGGTCATTTCGCTGGCACTGTTCTTCGATTTCGAGAATGGGTTTCACAACACCGCCAATGCCAAGGCCACCCCCAAGTCACGATTGGTTGGCCGGCACCTGGTTCGCGGGCACCCGGAGGCTAATTGACCCGTTAACGGGCGGATACACCTATATGTCGGCTTGGCCTGCCAGTGGCGGAGTGGGGTGTGCAGAGCAGAGAAAATTCGGCGCGCTTGCAACCGCCCCTCTCCGTCGCGCATGAGGCTGCAACAATGCCCCATGGATAGCTGACTTCTCGGACCCATCACCTAGATGAAGCTTCAGAGCTCCATCTGGGTTGGAATCATGACTCAGCCTGAACTGGGATGCGACTGCCCAGGTCTTGTTGAATTTTTACTCATGTGCGCCTTGGCGCGCCGCTGGATTCCCTGGGGATGAGGGTGGGCATGGATTTGCGGATGTGTGGTTCCTTGCCGGGGTTGATGATGAGATCGATGGCGGTGCTGGCGATTTGGGCGAGGGGGACCCGGACTGATGTCAAGGGGGTGGAGAGCCTGGCCGATAGGGGGGTGTCGTTGTATCCGACGAGTGCCAGGTCCTGCCCGACGGTGATCCCGTGCTTGTGTGCTGCGGCGATGATGCCGAGCGCTATGTTGTCGTTGGCAGCGAACACCGCCGTCGGGCGTTTCCCGGATCCTTCAGCTAGCAGCGATTCTCCGGCCGCGAATCCGTTTTCAATGCCGTAGCCGGCAGCGATCAGCCATTCCTTGGGCGGGTTGATGCCGGCTTCGTCGAATGCGCGGCGTGCGCCTGCGAGGCGGCCTACGCCGCTGGATGTGAAGGAGGGGCCGGTCACTACCGCAATGTCGCGGTGCCCGAGGTCGAGGAGGTGCCGGGCGGCGAGGTATCCGCCTACTTCGTCGTCTCCGACGGCGGAGGGGCTTATGCCGTCGGTGCGTAGCACCAGGGCGTGCGTCACGCCGCGTTTGCGCAGCAGGCGGGGCAAGTCGTCGTCGAGCCGGGCTGTTGCCAGGATCAGTCCGTCGACGTTGCGGTCCAGCAGGGTTTCGGCGGCGCGGCGTTCGTCTTCGGGGTTATCGCCGCTGGTGGCTACCATGGCAAAGTAGCCACGGTCAGACGCCGAGCGCTCCAGTTCCTCGAACATCAGCGCCATCACGGTGTCGCTCAGGCGCGGCACGAGCACCCCCAGCGTCCGGGTTTCTCCCCGGCGCAGGCTTGATGCGAAGGAGTTCCGGCGGTAGCCGAGTTCCTCGGCAATCTTCCGGACGTGCTGGGCGGCGACCGAGCGTGGGGCGGAGCCGCGTTCATCGAGGGCACGGCTGGCAGTGGAAAGACTCACGCCACTGGCCGCGGCAACATCCCGCAACGTGACGCTTGCGCCTGGTGCAGCCGGTTCCATGTGAATACTCCTGTCCGAAATTGTCCTAGGACACACTCTATTTCCTCCGATCGAGAACCAGGGTGTTGACAGTGAGCTGGACCACGCCGCAGAATGAAAACGTTCCCGCAAACGTTCTCACATTCTAGCGGGACTACGATCAAGAAAACAGAGGAAGCTCTCATGACCATCGATCTTCGCGGGCTCGTTCCCGCACCTGTAACGCCGTTCAACCGGGACGGCAGCGTCGACGTCGACGCGATCCACCGCCTGGGTGGCTGGCTGGCCGGCGTCGAGGGCGTCAAAGGCCTGGTGGTCCTCGGCCACGCCGGCGAAGGGACTTTCCTGACCCAGGAGGAGCAGGCGCTTGTCATCCGGGAATTCAAGAACGCCGTCAATGGCGAAGTCCCGATCATCGCCGGCATCACGGGGGAGGGCAACATGGTTGCCGCCCTGGAGGCCAAGCGCGCGGTCGAGGCCGGCGCATCTGCCGGCCTCGTCTACCCCTCCCACGGCTGGCTGCGCTTCGGATACCAGAAGGGCGCACCGCAGACCCGCTACAAGGAAATCTACGAAACGTCCGGGCTGCCGCTCATTCTCTTCCAGTACCCGGACGCCACCAAGGCCACCTACGACCTGGAAACCCAGTTGGAGATAGCCGGCCAGGAAGGAGTGTTCGCCACCAAGAACGGCGTACGGAACATGAAGCGCTGGGACACCGAAATCCCCGTTCTTCGCGCCACCTACCCAGAGCTGCAGATCCTGACCTGCCATGACGAATACCTGCTGCACACCATGTTCGACGTCGACGGCGCACTAGTCGGCTACGGCGGACTCGCCCCCGAACCGCTCGTGGAGCTGATCGCAGCCGGCAAGGCAAAGGACTACGCAGCGGCGCGCGCCATCCACGACCGCCTCCTGCCGGTGACCAAGAACGTCTACCACCGCGGCTCCCACATGGAAGGCACCGTCGCCCTCAAGGAAGGACTCGTCGCCCGAGGCATCCTCGAGCACGCCACCGTCCGGCCGCCGCTGCTTCCCCTGGCCGAAGGCGCCGGCCACGAAATCGCGCTGGCACTGAAGTCCGCCAACCTGGGCAGCGTCACCGTTCCCGCCTGATCCTCGCCGATCCCAAGGATGGCGGGCCACCCGCCCGCCATCCTTCCCCCCAAGTTTTACTCTCTCCAATCTTGGTCAACGACGACCCCCAGCACCGCAGCTGGAGAAGGAGGACTCGCAAATGCGCGAGCTGAACAAGACCGCCCCCGCCCTCAAGGACCACCCGGCACAGGCGGCCTCCGCATCAGGTGCCGCACCCTCGGGCGGCACGTCCACGTTCTACACCCGCAGGGAGATCCGGTTCATCCTGGCCTTCGCACTGCTGGGAACCCTGTTCGACGGCGCCGAGCTGAACCTGATCGGTTTCCCGCTCGCGTATATCTCCGACAGCCTGCACGTCTCCACCATCGCCCTGATCACGGTCGCGACGGTGCAGGGCTTCGCTTCCATCCTGGGCGGGTTCGTGTTCGGCACCCTCGGAGACACCCTGGGCCGGCGCCGCACCTTCGCCATCTCCGTCCTCGCATTCGGTGTCGCGGCCGCCCTCGGCGGTCTGGCCACAAACTACGAAATCTTCCTCCTGACCCGGGTGCTCGCCGGCGTCGGCATGGGCGGCCTCTTCGGGCTTTCATTCTCGATGTTCACCGAATGCTGGCAGACCAAAAAACGGGGCACCATGGGCGGCATCATCCAGTCCATGTACTTCGTCGGCGAAATCCTCACCGCAGGCCTCATCTACTTGTTCCTGTCCACCCTGGGCCATGACCTGGGCTGGCGGGCCGGTTACATCGCGATCGGCCTGATCAGCCTCGTGATCGGGGCGGCGTCGCTGAAGCTGCTGCCCGAATCCAAGCAATGGCTGGCCTACCAGGAACACCGCAGGAACGGCACCCTCCCGCCGGAACTGCGCCGCTCCAAAGTCCCCGTGATCGACATCTTCCGCCCCCGCTTCGCCTACGGGACCGTCCTGTTCATGATCCTTTCAACGGCGATGTTCCTGACCACCAACTCGGTAGGCGCCTACCTGTCCACCTACCTGCTCAAGACCCAGCAACTGCCCCTGGACACCGTGAGCCTGATCGTGCTGCTCGGCTACGTCTCCACGATCATCACCTACTCGACCACCGGCTTCATCTCCGACCGCATCCGCCGCAAGTACGCATTCACGGCAGCCTGCGTCTTCGGAACCGCCGGCTTTGCCTGGTTCGTGTCCTTGCTCACCTCCGGGCACGCTCACATCACCGGCGCGTTCTGGACAGCACCCGCGTTCTGGGCACTCATGATGTGCGCCGGAGGGGCCGGAGGATTCGGCGTCCTCGGTGTCTGGATGTCCGAATTCTTCCCCACCCGCATCCGCTCCACCGGCTCCAGCGCCAGCTATTACGTAGGACGCGGCCTCGGCGCCGGAGTCTTCCCGCTCTTCGCACTCACCCTCACAGGCACTGTCCCGTTCGCCCTCGCACTCGGCATCATCGGCCCCGTCGCAGGCGTCCTCTTCTCCGTCCTCACACCAGACCGCACCGGACGAACCATCGCCGACCTCGAGTAACACGAATCCTGGAACGGACCTTACGGTTTGTCCCGTGTCGGGTCCGGGACTGTCTGAATAACAATGAAGATGGAGTTGCGGCTCCGGGCGGGTCTGACTTGCTGAATAACTGACGTGCTCTCGGGCATTGTCCTGA
>NZ_MTPV01000087.1:0-10735 GCF_002009585.1 Arthrobacter sp. SRS-W-1-2016
CCTGGAACACCACCGGTGCCCTCCCGCCCGGGCTCCATCTCGAACCCACCACCGGCGCCATCACCGGAACCCCCAACCAAGCCGCGAGCAGCAACCTGATTCTAGTCGTCACCGACAGCAGCGGTGGCTCAGTCAGTCGCACGATGACCCTCGCGATCTCCCCGCCCCCAAGTCAAAATGCGCTCGTGAACGTGCAGCAGATAGTCGGCGGCTATGAGAACGCATTCGCCCTGAAGCAGGACGGGACGGTTACTGCCTGGGGCTCTAACGGTGGCGGACAGCTAGGCGACGGGACCACAAGCAACCGCACCCTCCCCGTCGCGGTGGCGGGGCTAACCAATGTCATCCAGATAGCCGCTACGGGAGAGAACACCTACGCCCTGAAAACAGACGGAACAGTCTGGGCCTGGGGATACAACAACTACGGCCAGATCGGCGACGGCACCTTCCAACCCAGACTCACCCCCGTCAAGGTCACAGAACTTCCAGCAGTGAAAGCGCTCTACGCCGGTTCCAACAGCGCCTACGCTCTCGGAACCGATGGCAAGCTCTGGGCATGGGGAAGCAATACCTTCGGCGAGCTCGGGGACGGCACAACCACGAACCGTTCCCAGCCAATAGTCGTGCCCATCGGCAACGTCACGACGGTTGCAGTGGGCGCTTACATGGACGCGTACGCACTCAAAACCGACGGGACCGTATGGGCGTGGGGTTCCAACGGGGCGGGGCAGCTCGGAAACGGCACCTTGGTAGGAGGATCATTCAGCACGAATCCATCCCCCGTGCAAGGTCTTGGCGGGGTGGTTTCCATTGCCGCAGGCGCCGCCGGCGCCTACGCAGTGAAGCAAGACGGCACGGTCTGGGCATGGGGAGAGAACAGCGGCGGCCGGCTCGGTGACGGCACCACCACCAACCGCGCCCTCCCCGTCCAGGTTGCCGGGCTCACCCAGGCCGTGTCCGTGACGGCAGGCGGGTACGGGGACGTATTTGCCATCAGGTCTGACGGAAGCGTCTGGGGCTGGGGGGATAACTCCTTCGGTGAGATGCTCGACTCCTCCATTGGAGGCCACCGGCTTACCCCGGCGGCAATTCCCGCCCTTGCTGGATTCGCCCAAATCAACGCTGCTGGCTACGGAAGCAGCTACCTGGTCAAAGCAGACGGTAGCGCCTGGTCCTGGGGACACAACGACGGAGGCCAGCTAGGTGACGGGACCACGGTTGACAGGCACAGCCTCGTCCCTGTGGGAGTGCAGAACTAGCACGGAAGATATCTCGATACGAACTTTTTCTCGGCCCGGACAACCCTCCCTGTAAACCCCACCCGCGAGGTCACTGCGTCACGGTAGGTGTCTCGAAACCCTTGGGATTCGGGACATATCGGTTATGAGACACTGCACCCGGTCTGGGACCTGTCTGGTGCCACTTCAGCGCTCCACGTGGGGATGGCTTGCCCGTTCCCGGGGAGCAACTGGGTGTTGCTGGCCATTTACCGTGTGGTTGGGCCCCAACCACAGTTACCTGTCACCGGTGACGATCGATATCGTCCCAATGTTGGGCGAGAAAATATTGGCCCCAAGCGCCAAGCAGGAATACAAACCCACAAAATATTAGGGCGACAATTTTAAGTTCTGACTCCCTGAAGCCGGGAACTGCAAACAAAGCACCACATCCGGCGGCAATAGCGACACCAAAAGCTGCGCGCAGAAGGGTGCGCCATTTTCTGCTACTGAAAAGTATGACGTTCCCACTCTTTTTGCGAGCGACATATTCCGCCCTATTTCCTTTGGTGTAGCGGTCGATATGCGCATCCAAGGTGCGATAAAACGCTTGATCATCGTCACAATACACAATCACGTCATCGTAGGTACCCGGGGTGCGGAGATAGTCGAGCCGAGCATCCTCGACACTCATGGCAATCGCCTGCTCATGAGCTACTTCAGTGCGCTGGCGTATCACGTCCGCATCCATAAAGACGAAGATCGACACGGGGCGGTACTTAGCGAATCGCTCCTGTAGCTTATGAATAAGGCTTGCATTGCGCACAATAACGAACACTAAGTCATGAGATTTGAACGCTGCCTCGATATCACGAACACAGACGCCATACCGGTGCCCGGCATATGAATACGTGAAGTCGGGGGCGAGCATGTCAAATTCCCGATCCGTGACGAGCTTGAGGTCTGAATAGATCTCATTTTCGCCGGGGCGTGCCGGCCGGGTGGAACACTTGGAAACGACCGTCGTCTCAACGAGAGCTTCCGTCAATTGGCGCACAATAGTCGCCTTCCACACGCCTGACATACCATCAACTAAAAATAAGCGCTTTTGCATTCGAGTCCTATTCGCCTCGCAGCTTGACTGGTCGTGCTGGCACCCCCGCGACGACTGTCTTTGGCGAGACGTCGTCGCGAACTACTGACCCCGCAGCAATAACTGCCCCGTCCCCGATCGTGACGCCCCTCAGAATCGTCACATGTGCTCCGATCCACACATCTCGACCAATACTGATCGCCGAGAACTTGTGTTTCTGCTTTCTGATGGGGGTGTCCAGCGTATCAAAGCTGTGATCTCCGCTATTGACAATCGAGTACGGGCCAATCAAGCAGTCGTCCCCTACTGAGATTGGAGCCCGTGCCGTCAATAGTGTGCCTCGATTTAGAAAGACGTTATTCCCAATAGAGATCTGGGATGGGAACTCCATCAAGACGTTCTGGCTGATCTCTACGTTCTTTCCGAAACCACCCAACCTACGCTTCCAGTACATCCGACGTATCAGTTTTACCCAACTGAATGACGGAAGCATTGCCAACAGTTCTTGTCCAGGTTGGGATCGTTCACGCTCTTTCATGCCCCGCCATCCGTAGTTAATATCGAGTTGCTAGCAACGGAGTCTACAGAAGGACCGTTCACCAAGAGACCCGGGCGCGCTGGTTGTGGCAGTTTGAGTTGGACCCACCCCAGCGTTGGCGGGACTGTCTATTCGTGCGCTGGCCCGAAGCCACGGAGTAGGGTGACGGCTCGCGCGGCTGTCGTTGGATTCCGCGCCACCGCGGAAGACCCCGGTGAGAGTTGCACGGCAGCTGGAGACGGTCAAGGCCCTGATCAATGCGATGCTGTTCGAGGATCTTCAAGCGCCCCGGAAACATCTAAAACGCAGGGCAGATCCTCTGGAGATGACATTGATCGCTTTCGAGGACGACCTCAATATTCGACGTGCCCTGAGGTACTTGGACCCGGATGATCCACATTTCGCTGAAGTCCTCAGCATCAAAGACGCACTCCTGATCTTTGCCTTCGTGATCTCCGGTCGTGGAGAAGATCAGCGATGCCTGCAAGGCCATCTCCTGTGCACCCGGCATCGGCTCCTCTTCCTCACAGACGAGGACCTTTTGACATCGTCTCCGTCAGGGCGCGATGTGCTGCAGTTAGCCCTGACCGACGTCGAAAGATGCATGGTCCGCGCACCTCAAAGCTTTGGCGACCTTCCCCAGGCCTCTGGGATCGAGCACAGATCATCCACTGACGGCAACTTTTACCTGGATTTGATAGTAGTTCGCGGTCTCGATACCGGGAAGATCGTCTGCTTACCAGGGGCCGCTTTGAGCGAAATGCCATCGCAGCGCGAGCAAACAGAGCAGCAGTTCCCTGTCCTCATCGGACGCATTGTCAAGGCGCTGGAGCACGGAGCTCTGGAATAAGGGCTGCTGTCTTGGGGCGACTTGAAAAAGTGAAATGTCCAACGGTGAGCGCGATATTTCACCAGAAACGATAAGCCGTGAGCCTGGCAACCAGGCCGGTTCGTAGCCACCAGGATGCGTTGTGCTTCACAGGCTTGGTGTATCCCGAAGGGAGCTACCCGTTGTGTTGGTGCGTACGAGGCAACCGTTACACCACGCTAATGGGCACTACTGGCTGTGGACCAGAGTCGCCGGTTCCTCTCCGCCATAAGTTGCTAGTTGTCAAAGGACAAATTGAGCTCCCAGTTGGGCGGGCTGCCGGTAGCGGTGCAAACGTAGCTCCGGGAGGGCCCGGTATCGACTTTGAAACTTCCGCGGGTGTAAAAGGTTCCGGATCCGCCGCTCGTCGAGCGACTCACCACATCTACCGTCTGGCGACCGAATTGTTCTCTTAAGCCTTCAACACATGATGACTCGGCGTCAGCCTTAGCCGCGTTATTTTTTGCCTGCGCGCGTTCCGCTGCGTCTCTGGCGGCCGCTGCGTCAGCGGACGCCTGGGCCGATGCTGATGCCTGCATTTCCGCAGCCTTCTGGCTGGCTTCTGTCATGGATTTTGCAAACGCTTCGCGCGCGAGATTCGCCTGAATCTGATTCCAGACAACAATTCCGGTGATAGTCCCGAGCAGGACTATCACGACGACTAGCAAGGCCATGATCGTCCTCACGTTGCGGCTCATACGCGGAGACGCGCCCGATTTCTCTCCCAGATCCATGGGTTCAGGATAAGGTCACTGGATCTATTGAGTGTTTGGGGCGCAGCCGATGGTCCTTTGTTTCTTGGGGCATGGCTGCAAGGACTGAATCCGTCACACTAAACCGAAGGCAATGTCACTCACGGGCGCGCTCGAGCAGGATGCCGAGTTCAGCCTCCGTATGTGCCGAGCCGGCGTGCTCCGCGATCTGCTGATGGCCCCCGCGCATACTCAGCGATCCGTAACCATGTTTCTAAACTTTCTTGTTGAATCGGTCTATTCACCGTCAGTTACGAGGCATTGTTGGCCTCCAGTCGAACCGGTAGCTTCGGGCAGGGTTTAATAACGACCCGACCAGGATTCTCTGGGGATCGCGGTGATGAATGTCGTAGAAGTTGCGGCGCTATGTGGCCTGGGGTCCAGCGGAGCTAACGAGGGACTGGTGGCGGTAGAGTGTCGCGCGGCTCCAGCCGACGAGGGTGGCAGCATCTGCTGCGGTGCGTCCGCGTTTGCGGGCGTCGGCGACGATTGCGAGCTTTTCCGCGATGACCTCGGGGTTGATTGGTGGTCGGCCGAAGCGGGTGCCGCTTTGCCTGGCTGCGGCGATTCCGGCATTGACGCGTTCGACGATCAGCTCGCGCTCGTATTCAGCCAAAGTGGCAAGCATGTTCAGCATCATCCGCCCGGTCGAGGTCGCTGGGTCGATTCCGTCCGAAATGGACCGGAGGTGCACGCCGCGTTCGCGCAGCAAGTTGACGGTGTTAAGGACGTCAATCAGGGACCGGCGGAGCCGGTCAACTCGCCACACGACGACGGTGTCGTCGGCTTCGGCGTACTCGAGCAGCTTCTTCATCCCTGGACGCTCGATCGCCGTTTTGCTTCCGGATGTGACCTCGGCGAACACATCGCGCTTCTGGACGCCGGCAGCGAGGAGCGCAACGAGTTGGAGTTGGGCGTCCTGGCCGGCCGTGCTGATGCTGGTGTACCCGAGGTGTCTCACCCCACCATCCTGTCTCGGAAATACCAAAAACACCTCGCGAGACGCGATGATCAGTGAGACGACTTTGCAAGACACTCGCCGTCCGGTGGGTTCCGCTACAAAAATTGTAAATCGCAGAGTTATTTGGCTCGTTTTTTGCAGAGCTATTTGGCGCACTCACGCAATTGGCCACGTGAGTTCTGACGCTCCAGACGCCGACTACGAGATCAGGCGTCGCGTTCCAGCTCTTTCAGGGGGCCGTCATGATGACCAGTGGCTCCCGACCGGTGGGTGTACGCCGAGTCAAGAACTTCGGGCCAAGGCGTCGGAAGAGGAGTGGGAGCCAGAGCCGGCGACGCCTCTTGGGGTCCATGTGTGGTGGGGCGGCTCGTCTCAGACGTCTGATGGCCGGCGTTGGGGGGCAAGTCGCGCAGCGGCCTCTTGGAGGAGGTCCTCGGTTGCCATGGTTGCGTCGATCCGGAAACCCGGTTCGTCCTGCTCAAGGGGTTCTAGGGTGGCTAGTTGGCTGTCGAGAAGACTGGCTGGCATGTACTCGTGGGCGCGCGCCGAGACTCGTTCTGCGAGGTCTTCCCTGCCAACATGCAAGTGGATGAACACGGCGGTGGGGACGAGGGTGAGGAGGTGTTCCCGGTAGCGGCGCCGGAGGGCGGAGCAGGCGACCACCGAGGGCTGGCGGCTGGCGGCGAGACCGACGGCGTCAAGCCAAGGCAAGCGGTCCGCGTCGGTAAGTGGGATTCCGGCGGCCATCTTGGCTTTGTTCGCGGCCGGGTGGAGGTCATCGGCGTCGATGAACTTCGTTCCCAGCTCGGAGGCCAGGGCGGCCCCGAAGGTCGTCTTCCCTACTCCCGAGACCCCCATGACGAATACGGTTTCGACGTCGCTCACAGGAGCCCTTGAACCTCGGTGCCGGCCTCGATGGGGGCCATCGTTGTCACGGTCGTAGGTGATTCGATGAAGGATCCTACGGCCGCCTCCAGTGCCGCAACAGCCGGGCCGTTGGCGTGGGCGTCGAGGAGCTCTGCGGTGGTCCACTTCTCGATCATCGTGATCGAGCCGTCGGCGGCGTCGTGGATGGCGTACAGGAGGCAGCCCTCCTCTTCATGGACGGCCGGGATGGCAGCCTGCAGGGCTTGCACGAGCTGGTCCTTTTTGCCTTCGGCGGGGTGGAAGACGGCGGTGACGACGATGGGCATGGATGTGTCCTTTCTGTTGTGCCAGGTGGCACGGATTGAGCGGTTGCTCAGGTGGCGGGGGTGGTCTGGGTGACCGGTGCGCTGCTGGATCGGCGGACGAACTCGGCGTCGACCTCGATGCGACGCGGCTGGTCGGGCAGCGTTCCCTTGGCACGTCCCACGGCTAGCTCGACGGAATGGAGGGCGAGCATGTCGATAGGCTGGCGGATGACGGTCAGCGGCGGTGAGACGAGCTCGGTCCAGGGGTTGTCGTCGAAAACCACGAGGCTCAGTTCGCCCGGGACATCGATGTCCGACTGTTTGATCCGGCGAAGGGCGGAGCGCACCTGGGCGGTGTTTCCCACGATGATCCCGGTGGGCGGCTCGCCCAGCCCTAAGAGTGCCCCGACGGCGTCGGCTCCCGCGTCGCCCCGGAACGGGATGTGGTGAATCAGCTCTTGGTCGACACGCAGGCCGGCGGATTCCATGGCCCGCCGGAAGCCGAGAACCCGGACGCGCCCGGTCGAGGTGTCCGCGGGGCCGGAGATGAAGCCAATCCTGGTATGGCCGAGCCCGATGAGATGGTTGGTCGCTGTCTCCGCAGACACATCGTTGCGGATGGTAACGACGTCAAGGTCGGGCAGCTCCGCGATCTCCCGGTCAACGAAGACCACGTTGATGCCTAGATCTGTCAGCCTGGCCCATTTGTCGACATTGCCACCGGCCGGAGTAGCGATGACAGCGGCGACCGAGCGCTCGATGAGTGTATCGATGGACTCGGCCTCCAGGTGTGGATCCTCCTGCGTGGTGAGAAGGACGACGTGGACCCCACGTGCCCGGGCTTCCCATACGACGCGGTCGGCAAGCCGGGCGAAGAAGGGGTTCGTCAGGTCTGCAAGCACGAGGCCGATTGTCGACGTCGTCTGCTTCTGGAGATCGCGTGCGGCGGCTTTCGGCCTGTAGTTGAGTGCTTCGATCACCTCCACCACCTTGGCCCGGGTCAGTGCAGCGACCGGTCCTGTGCCTTCGTTGAGCACACGCGAGACAACGGCGACGGAGACGCCTGCCTCCCGGGCCACATCGCGGATTGTGGCTGACTTCTTCACGTGTCCCCACTTTCGATTCTGACGGGAAGACCAGTCAATCACCGAAAGTGATTGACGTCATAACGACCTTGATGGTACAAAAGTGTAACCGTTACCACTGATTATTGCGAGCGACGAGGAAGTCGGGCCGGCAGGCTCTGGTCCTCCCGCCGCTGCCCGAACCAGGAAGATCATCGTGAACCTTCATTCCCTCCTCAAGCAGCGCGAAAGCGATGGCCGCCCGATCCGGGTCGGGCTGATCGGAGCCGGCCGCTTCGGCACCATGTACCTCTCCCAGGCCCGCAACATCCCGGGTATCCACGTCGTTGCGATCGCAGACATCAATGTCAAGCGTGCGCAGGGCGCCCTCGAACTGGTGGAATGGCCGGCCGAGGCCATCTCCTCGTCAATCGAAGACGCCCTCAAGCGCCGCGGCACCACCGTGGTTGCCGATGCTGCGGCACTGTTTGCCGCTGACATCGATGTGATCGTGGAGGCCACAGGCAACCCGATCGTGGGCATCAACCATGCCCTGGCGGCCATCGACTCCGGGAAGCACATCATCATGGTGACCGTTGAGGCCGACGCGCTGGCGGGCCCGGCTCTGGCCAAGCGTGCAGAAGCCGCTGGCGTCGTGTATTCGATGGCCTACGGCGACCAGCCGGCCCTCATCATGGAGCTCGTCGACTGGGCGCGTACCTCCGGTTTCGATGTGGTCTGCGCTGGCAAGGGTGCCAAGTACCTTGAGCACTACCACGGGATGAACCCCGATAACGTCTGGGAGAACTGGGAATTCTCGAAGGAGCTCACGGACTCCGGGCAGCTCAACCCGTACATGCACACCTCCTTCCGCGACGGCACGAAAGCCGCCATCGAAATGGCCGCCGTGGCGAATGCAGCGGGGCTGGTCCCGTCCGACAACGGCCTGACTTTTACCCCGGGGAATATCGAGGAGATCGCGACGATCTGCCGGCCCTCCGAGGTCGGAGGCGTACTCGCCCGGGAAGGCTCGGTGGATGTCATGTCCAGCGTCACCCGCGAGGGGGACTGGATCCCGTTCAACACCCAGGAGGGCGTGTTCGTGGTGGTCAAGGCGACCAACAAGTACGTTTCCGGCTGCTTCACCGAATACCCCTGGCACCCGGACCCTACCGGCCAGTACGCAGCCCTGTACCGCCCGTACCACTATGTCGGCCTTGAGCTGAACATCTCGATCGCTAACGCCGTCCTGCGTGGAGTCGCTACCGGCACGCCCATCGGTTTCTACGGCGACGTGGTCGCCACCGCCAAGAAGGACCTCAATCCCGGCGAATTCCTCGACGGCGAGGGCGGGTACACGGTCTGGGGCAAGCTCGTCTCGGCCGAGACCTCCGTCCGCGAGGGCCTGCTGCCGGTCGCCTTGGCCCACCACGTGGAACTGAAGAACAGCGTGACCAAGGGGAACAGCGTGAAATGGGAAGACATCGTCATCGACGAATCCCTCGCGACGGCGCTCGAGCTGCGCCGCGAGACCGAAGCGCTGATCCAGACTACCGTCTGACCACTCTTTGGCCTGCGGGGCCGGCTTTAGATCCGGTCCCGCATGCCACTACCTGAAAACACGATCCAGTAATACCTTCCAAAGATGAAAGGAAATGCCATGACGAGAAAAGCCGGCATCCTCGCCGCCCTCGCCACCGCCTCCGTGGCCGCTCTTACCCTCGGGGCGTGCTCCGCGACCCCCGAAGGAGCTCCCGCCTCCGGAGCCAGCGACATCAGCTCCCTGGTCCAGGCCAACCAGAAGACCGACGTCGCCACGGTCCAGAAGAACCTGGGCACCCCAACGGCGAAGTCTGGTGTGAAGCTCTGCTACGTCACCCGGACCCTGGCCAACGAGTTCTGGGGCTACGAGCGCGACGGCTTCGAAGCCGAGGCAAAGAAGCTCGGTGTCCAGTTCCAGACCTACGCGGTCAACGATGAATCCTCGATCACAGAGCAGCTCGACAAGGCCCAGAGCGCCATGAACCAGGGCTGCTCGGCCATCCTCGCATCCCCGATCTCCGCCACCGCGCTGGACAGTGTCTTCAAGGCGGCCCTCGCCAAGGGCATTCCGGCAATCGTGCTCAACGACGCCCAGGGCACCGTCCCGGGTGTGGTCTATGTCGGTCCGGACGCGGAAACCATCGGTCAGACTGCTGCGGACTATATCGCCAAGCTGCTCCCCGGCGGCGGGAAGATCGCCCAGATCGAGGGCGACCCCGGTTCCTCGAACGCGCTCAACCGCGGCAAAGGATTCAAAGAGGGCATCGCGAAGGACACGAACCTGAACCTGGTCGCATCCCAGACGGCCAAGTGGGACACGAACCAGGCCCAGACCATCGCGAACGCCATGCTGACGGCGAACCCGGACATCAAGGCCTTTTACTCCCAGAACGACGGCATGGCCCTTGGTGTCCAGGCGGCAATCGACGCAAAGGGCCTCACGGGCAAGGTGGCCTTGGTCGGGACGGACGGCATCCCCCAGGCCAAGAAGCTGATCTCCGACGGCAAGTACACGGCCACCGTCAGCGAACGGCCCACGACGGAGGGCGCCACAGGAGTCGACGTCGCGCTCTGGATGCTTGCCGGCAAGCAGGTTCCTGCTTGGGTCAACGTTCCGGCGTTCGTGGTCGACAAGCAGAACGTCGCCCAGTACCTGACCGGCATGCCCTGAGCCCGGACACGAACAGGATCACCAATGTCTGACACCCTCCTTGAGATCAGGAACATCGCTAAATCCTTTCCAGGTGTGCGCGCACTCGATGACGTGAGCTTCCACCTCAGCCGGGGCGAAGTGCTGACACTCGCCGGCGAGAACGGAGCCGGCAAGAGCACGCTGCTCGCCATCCTGGGCGGCTCCTTGGCCCCTGACCAGGGAACGGTGACGGTGGACGGAGTCCGGGGCGGGGGGGGGGCGCCCCCCCCGGCCGGGGGGGCCGGGGGGGGGCGGGGCGGCCCCCCCCCGGGGCGGGGGCCGCCGCGCGCCCGCGCGGGCGCCCGCGATCGCGGGCGGGCGGCGCGGGACCGGCGC
>NZ_MTPV01000011.1:0-10162 GCF_002009585.1 Arthrobacter sp. SRS-W-1-2016
CCCCCCCCCCCCCCCCCCCCCCCCCCCCCCCCCCCCCCCCCCCCCCCCCCCCCCCCCCCCCCCCCCCCCCCCCCCGCACCCCAGCAGGCAACACTCATCCGCACTAAAGATCAATAAGGAGAACGGGGACGACATGTCTGAATCCGTTAACTTGCCCGCCCTTGGTGAAAGCGTCACCGAAGGCACCGTCACTCGCTGGCTCAAGCAGGTTGGTGACCGAGTGGAAGTCGACGAGCCCCTGCTCGAAGTTTCCACCGACAAAGTAGACACCGAAATCCCGTCTCCTATTGCCGGCATCATCGAAGAAATCCTCGTAGCTGAAGACGAGACCGCCGAAGTCGGCGCTCCCCTGGTTCGGATCGGCAGCGGCAGCAACGGCGCTGCAGCGCCTGCAGCCGCGCCTTCGGAAGAAGCACCGGCAGCCCCCGCCCCTGAAGCAGCGCCCGCCCCTGAAGCAGCACCGGCTCCCGGAGCCGAAGAAGCCCCCGCTCCTGCAGCTGCCCCTGCAGCACCGTCCGGTGAAGCCTCGGGCCACGACGTGACCCTCCCCGCCTTGGGCGAAAGCGTCACCGAAGGCACCGTCACCCGCTGGCTCAAGGCCGTCGGCGACACCGTGGAAGTGGACGAACCGCTCCTTGAGGTCTCCACCGACAAGGTCGACACCGAGATCCCCTCCCCCGTGGCAGGCACCTTGCTCGAGATCCGCGTCAACGAGGACGACACGGCCGAGGTCGGCTCCGTTCTTGCAGTCATCGGCTCCGGCGCCCCCGCCGCGGCGGCACCGGCAGCTCCCGCACCCGCAGCACCGGCACCGGCGCCTGCGGCCCCGGCACCAGCAGCAGCACCGGCTACCGCCGCGGCAGCGCCCGTCGTTGAATCCGTACCGGCACCGGCAGCTCCCGCACCCGCAGCACCGGCGGCCGCTCCCGCAGCTCCGGCACCTGTTTCCGCTCCGGCAGCGTCTTCAAGCGAATCCGGCTACGTCACCCCCCTCGTCCGCAAGCTCGCCAACCAGAGCGGTGTCGACATCACCACCGTGACGGGCACCGGCGTCGGCGGCCGTATCCGGAAGCAGGACGTGCTCGCCGCGGCCGATGCCAAGAAGGCAGCAGCCGCCGCGCCCGCCCCGGCAGCCCAGGCAGCCCCCGCCAAGCCTGCTGCCGCCCCGGTCGCGGCCTCCTCGCTGCGCGGGACCGTGGAGAAGGCTCCCCGCATCCGCCAGGTCATCGCCCGCCGCATGCGCGAGTCCCTCGAAACCTCAACGCAGCTGACGCAAGTGCACGAGGTCGACATGACCAAGATCGCCAAGCTCCGCCTCAAGGCCAAGGGCTCCTTCGAAGCCCAGAACGGCGTCAAGCTGACCTTCCTGCCGTTCATCGCCAAGGCCGTAGCCGAAGCACTGAAGCAGCACCCCAAGCTGAACGCGGCATACGACGAGGGCAAGCAGGAAATCACCTACCACAACGCGGAACACCTCGCGATTGCGGTTGACACCGACAAGGGCCTCCTGGTCCCGGTTATTTCCGACGCCGGCAACCTGAACCTTGCCGGCCTGGCCGGCAAGATCGCCGACGTCGCCGGCCGTACCCGCCAGGGGAAGATCGGTCCGGACGAGCTGTCCGGCGGTACCTTCAGCATCACCAACATCGGTTCGGTTGGCGCACTGTTCGACACGCCGATCATCAACCAGCCGCAGGTGGGCATCCTGGGCACCGGCGCCATCGTCAAGCGCCCGGTCGTGGTTGCCGACGAGAACGGCGATGACTCGATCGCTGTCCGTTCCATGATGTACCTGTCGCTGACGTACGATCACCGCCTGGTTGACGGTGCCGACGCGGGCCGCTTCCTGCAGACCCTCAAGGCCCGCCTTGAGGAAGGTTCCTTCGAAGCCGACCTGGGCCTCTGATAACAGCCATCACGACGACGGGAAGGTCCCGGCGGGAAACCGCCTGGACCTTCCCGTTTTCACGCCCGGACATTGTTCCGTGGCTTTGCTACGGCTCGTAGAAGATTCTGGCTAAGCTGGAGCCATGACTATCCTCTTCAACGTCCTGCTGTTCTTGCACATCGTCGGCGCAGCCATGATCGTGGGCTACTGGATCGCCACCTTGAAGCAGCCGACCGTCCACCCGCGCCAGCGGGACGGCGCCTTCGTGCAGCTGATCACCGGTATTGCCATGATGGGTCTCCTGCCCGTGCTCCACAATCAAGATCCGGCCGAATTCGGCGATCCCAACTATTTCAAGCTCGGCATCAAGTTCGCCATCGGCCTCGCAGTTGCCGTGATGGCCGTCATTGGTGCCCGCAAGGTCAAGAAGGGCGAACCAGTCTCCACAGGTTTGGCCCACGGCGTCGGCGGCCTGGCATTGCTCAACATCGCCATCGCCACGATCTGGCAGTGATCCCGTATAGCTGCTGACTCGAGCAAACTGCGCGGCCGCCCGGACCTTCCGTCCGGGCGGCCGTTGCCGCTTAAACCGGGGCAGTCACAATCCTCTGAGAGCGGACAAGCGGTGCGCCGCCGCCGTCGAATCCCTAGGATTGATCCCGGCGGCATCCGGCATCCGGATGCCAATTCGCAACGACGCTGAGGAGTGGACATGGCTACAACACGCACCGCACACACCGTATGGAACGGCAACCTGATCGAAGGCGCAGGCAACACCACGCTGGACAGCTCCGGACTCGGGACCTTCAACGTCACCTGGAAGGCCCGCGCGGAGTCCGCAGAGGGCAAGACCAGCCCCGAAGAGCTCATCGCCGCCGCACACTCGGCATGCTTCTCGATGGCGTTCAGCAACGGCGTCGCAGGCGCAGGCTTCACACCGGAAGAGGTCAACACCAAGGCCGACGTCACCTTCCAGCCCGGCGAAGGCATCACGGGCATCCACCTGACCGTGAGCGCACGGATCCCCGGCGTTTCCGAAGAAGAATTCCAGCGCCTCGCCGAAGACGCCAAGCTCAACTGCCCGGTCTCCCAGGCACTCCGGGCAACCCCGATCACGCTGGATGCCACGCTCGCGTCCTAGCGGCAACCCGTCCCAAGCAGCGAAGTCCCCGCCTTTCCTTCCGGAAGGGCGGGGACTTCGTCTTGCGGGCCTCAAGCTAGCCTTGTTGCGGCCTCGCTGGCAACGCAGCCGGCCGGAGCTTGCGGTAGCCTTCGCGCAGCGGTGGCCGGTCCGTGGGTAGTTCCTGGACCATTTCCTTGAGTGCGCCGATCCCGTACTCCAGCTGGGGATCGGTGCCAGCCGCATAAGCGTGGGGCGGGAACACCACCTCGATGTCAGGCTCAACACCGAAGTTCTCCACGCTCCAGCCGATGCCGCCCGAGAACCATGTGGCATAGCGCGGCTGGGTCACGCCGGTGCCGTCTGCCAGGGAGAAACGGTTGTCGATGCCTACGACGCCGCCCCAGGTCCGGGTGCCGATGACCGGTCCGATGCCGCGAAGTTTGGAGACCTGCGTGATGATGTCGCCGTCGGAGCCGGCGAATTCGTCTGCGAGGATAATGACCGGTCCGCGCGGGGCGTGCTGGGGGTAGGTTCGCGGCTTTTCGCCGCGCGGCATGCTCCAGCCGGTGACCTTGCGGCCGATCAGTTCGGCCACGAGCTGCGAGGTATGGCCGCCCCGGTTGCGCCGCACGTCGACAATCAACCCGTCCAGCGCGGTCTCGGTGTCGAGATCGCGGTGGAGCTGCGCCCAGCCATTGGCCATCATGTCCGGGACATGCAGATAGCCGAACTTTCCGTCCGAGGCCTCGCGCACCGTGCGCCGGTTGGCGTGGACCCATTCCTGGTACCGCAGGCGTTCCTCATCCTTCACCGGAACAACGGCGATCCGCCGCTGCCGGCCTGCCGCCTCACCGTGCCCGCCTCCGTTGAGGAGGGTCAGTTCCACGGTCCGGCCCGCGGCGCCCACCAGTTGTTTGGCCGGAGTACGGTCCGCGGAGAGCCCGACGCCGTCTATCGCCAGGACAACGTCGCCTACCTTCGCGTCGGCGCCCGGCCTGGTCAGCGGCGAGTTGGCCAGGGGGTCGGAGGAGTCGCCCGCGAGGATGCGTGTGATCTCCCAACCATCTTCCGTGAGAATGAGGTCGGCACCGAGCCTGCCTTGTCCATTGCTCCCGGGTTCGCCCACCGCTGCCGGACGCACGTAGGCATGTGACGTGCCGAGCTCGCCGTGCAGTTCCCACAACAGGTCCACCAGGTCGTCGCGCGAGCCCAGACGTTCGACGACGGGACGGTACCGTCCATGCACCGTATCCCAGTCCTGGCCGGCCATGTCTTCGGTCCAGAAGAAGTCCCGCTGCAGCCGCCATGCTTCGTCGAATGCCTGTCCCCATACAGCCAACGGATCCATGACCACCCGGATACGGTTTAGCTCAACCTTGACAAGGTCTCCGGATTCTTCCTCGGCCTTGGCGTCGGACGGGACGGCGATGACCTGCTTGTCGTTGACGAAGACGAGTTTCCGGCCGTCTCCGGACAGCCGGTAGCGCTCGACCTCGGACGCAAGCGTGACTTGCTTCAGCTTCGTAAGGTCGTAACGGACCAAGGCCGGGGCGGGTGCCTTGTCCTGCACCTTGCCACGGCCGTCTCCCGTGACACCTGAAAGCGGGGTGTCGAGCCACAACAATGCTCCGCTGGAGGCCGAAAGCGCCGAGTAGTTGCCCTGCGGTACAGGTACGCCGATGACGCGCAGCGGCAGCCCCTCACGGTCCACGCGGACCGTGACAGTCCCGGCACCATTCCCGGTATCGTCTTTCGCGCCGTCCGCCGCGTCGTTCTTCCCGTCGCGGAGGGCGCCCGCTCCATCTTCGTCCAGCAGGTCCACCACCGGGCCGAAGGGAGACGGAGTGGCTGCAGCGAGTGCCACGAGGTACGGCTTGATGGGGCTGGGGAAGGACAAATCAAAGGCGTGGCCGTCATAGACAGGATCAAAGCTGCGGTTCGACAGGAACGCCAGGAATTTGCCGTCGGGAGTGAAGGCGGGCGATTCGTCGCAGAAGCGGCCGTCGGTGACCTCCACGATGTCCTGCGCGTTGGCGGTGTTTGCCATGCGCAGCTTGCTCCGCGAACCGAAGGACGTCACAGGTTCGGACCATGCAATCCATTGGGAGTCCGGCGACCATGCGAGGCCGTCGATGCTTCCATCCCCCACGCTGACAAGCAGCGACAGGGCGCCGCTCGCGGTGTCGGCCAGGTAGACGTCCCCGAACGCAGTACCTACGGCAAGCCACCGGCCATCGGGACTGGCTTCGACGGCGCTGGGACGGGCTGCCCTGGGGAAATCGATCCTCAGGAAATCGCTCCGTGCATCCTCGGCTCCGCTACGTGTGGCGCCAACAGGGGCAGCCGCGGGGTCCGCCGCCGCGGCGGCGGCCTCCGCGGAAACAGCCCCGGGCTCCGTGCGCGGTTCCGGCTCCCGGACTCCGGACGTCGCGGGCTGTCCCGTGATCGCCGACGCCGAGACGGGGCGGGGCAATTGTCCGGCCCCGGCTTCTTCAGCCTCAGGGGTCGCCGGTACGGGGTCCTGGACTGGTGTTTCGACGGCTGGCTGCGAAAAACGCGGCGCGATCCTCTTGACGTACAGGGAATCGACACCGTCGTGGTCCGCTACATAGGCGATACGACCGTCGACGAGCGGCCGGGGAAGCCTTGCCCGCACGCCGGGAGTCGCTTCGACCACCCGGGACGGTCCGTCTTTGTGGCGCAGCCAGTGGATGGTTCCGTGGGATTCCACAGCGCTGGCCGAGCCGGCTGCGTTGGGGACGACGTCGCCCACGTGGGCGGCAACTTTGAGGGGTGCCGGCCGGCGTGCCTGGGATGCCGAACCCAAGCTAATGTCCAGCCGTACCGCCTCGGCCTCGGCCTCAAGCGTCGGCAGGATCCACAACTCGCCCGCCGATTCGAAGATGACCCGCTTGCCGTCGCTCGCCGCGTGCCGGACGTAGAAGTCCTCGTGATCGGTGTGCCGGCGCAGGTCCGAGCCGTCCGGCTGTACAGAATAGAGGTTTCCGTAACCCTCGTGGTCCGAAAGGAAAGCGATGCGTCCGCCTACCCACAACGGGTCCGCGAGGTTCCCGTTGAGCTCGGGCACCAAGCGGGCGAACTCGCCGTTCCCGTCGGCGTCGATCCACAGTTTTCCGGCGGTACCGCCACGGTACCGCTTCCACCATGCGGGTTCGCGGGAGAGCACGCTGGAAAGGACAACGGGCCGCTCGTCCCCTACTTCCGGGCCGAAAGCCACCGATTCGACGGGGCCGAACGGAAGCTCGACGGCGGGGCCGCCGTCGAGGGGCAAGGCGTAGGCATGCGTGTGCCGTCCCTCGGCCTGCTCGAAGGCCGAGGTGACCACGACGTCACCCGTGGAGGTGAATCCCTTGACGCGGGTGGTGCCGTGACCGAAGTAGCTCAACTGCCGGTACCCGCCGCCGTCGACATTCGCGGTCACCACCTCGGGAGCGGCCCCGACGATCGTCGTCCAGACGAGCCGCTTTCCGTCCGGGGTGAACCGGGGATTGCGTGCAGGAAGCTGCTGGGCCGAAATCCGCCACGCGCGGCCTCCGGCCACGGGCGCGATCCAAACGTCGTCTTCGGCCACGAAAGTGATCAAATCACCATGCAAATGCGGGAAACGGAAGTAGCTGGAGGAGGTCATTGTTCGATCATAGTCAAAGGAGAAGTGAGCCCTTTGAGGCCTACCGTAATGCCGAAGTGATGCTTGCCATGATGTGATGAGGCATGCGAATCGTGATATCGGGTGCTTCAGGATTCATCGGAACCGCGCTCTGCGCGCGTCTTCTCGGCAGCGGGCACGACGTCGTCCGGTTGGTCCGGCGTGCGCCTGCGGGAACAGGCGAGGCATATTGGGATCCGGCCGAGGGGCAACTGGATGAGGCGGTGCTCGACGGCGCAGACGCAGTGGTCAACCTTTCCGGGGCGGGTATCGGGGAGCGCCGCTGGACCAAAGCACGCGTGCGCGAGATTATCGACTCACGCTTGCGGACAACAAAAACACTCACGACGGCGATGGCACGGCTGGGAACTCCGCCCGGAACGTTTCTGAGCCAGTCCGCATCCGGATACTACGGCTCGTCCCGGCCCGGCCTGCTCCGGGAGGACACGGGGCCAGGCCAGGGCATGCTGGCCACCCTGTGCGTCGATTGGGAAGCCGCCGCCCGCACGGCACCTGCCGGCGTACGAGTGGTGACGCCGCGTACGGGCGTCGTCCTCAGCCCGGACGGCGGAGCGCTGGGGCCACTCCTTCCGTTGTTGAAGATCGGCTTGGGCGGACCTTTGGGAAACGGCCGGCAGTACTGGCCCTGGATTTCCCTGGTGGATGAGGTTTCCGCTTTCGAATACCTGCTCGATTCCTCCCTCGAAGGTCCCGTCAACGTGTGCGCCCCGGAAAGCGCCGACGTCAACGCGATCGTTGCGCAACTGGCTGCTGCCCTGCACCGGCCGGCGTTCCTCCGGGTGCCAGCCCCGGCCCTGCGCCTCGCCCTCGGCAGCCATCTGGCAGAGGAACTTGTGCTGGCCAACCAGCGCATGGAACCGGCGCGGCTGATGGACTCGGGCTTTGCCTGGCAGCATCCCGCGCTGGCGGACGCCGCCCGGTGGGTGGCAAGCGGCGGCAAGTGACCGCCTACGTCTGCCCGGCCAGGATCTCCGTGATCCTCCACGCGTCCCCGCCACGCAGGAGAACCACCCGGAGCTCTTGTGGTTTGCCGGGGGGACGCGAGAGGACAACATTCCCCGAAGCGTCCCGTTCTTCATAGGCGGAGGTTTCCACTGTGACGGCAACTGTTGCCCGGTCCAGGCTGGAAGGTCCCTCCACATTCACGCTAGTCAAGGTCGTGGAAAAGCCCGCGAGAACTACGCCTGCATCGATCAACCCGTCCCTGAGCTTTCCGTCCGAAGCGGCAGCCACCGAGCCCTGCACGTTGACGTGTTCCAGCAGCTCGAACTTCCCCGAACGTAGCGCCATGTCCCGGATCGCCGACAGTCCCCTGATGGCTTCCTCGGGATGTGGTGATCGGATCTGGTCCCGCGCCGCCGCAGGAAGTTCTGCCGCCGCCGGGACTTTGTCGAGCACGGCCTCAGGAGTCGAAGCGGAAGCCGGCGGCCCGGCCCCCGGCCCCCGGTCGCCAGCCCGCCAGGCTGTGCCGGCCCACAGCACGGTCACTGCTCCGGCGCCCGCGGCTATCCCGAGGACGAGCACAATGGCCGCCACCCGCCGTCGTACGGAAACCCGCACGACAGCCCGCCGTCGCGCCCGGCCCGCCGCCGGCGAACGGTGGCGGCTGAAAAGCGCCGCGATACGGGCGCGCCTTGAGCGGGGATCGGGAGTACGACGCCGGGTCGTTAGTTCAGGGACAACCGTCGCATGTACCGAGGCGGAAAGGTCCACGGCTTCCGGCGCGGCGCTCCTGTAGACGGCAACACCCAAATCGGCCGCGGAAGGCCGCTGTTGCCCGTCGGGATGGAGCCCGGCCTCGATGGCAACGGCCAGGGCGGTGGGGACCGCGGGCACCAGTAATGTCAGGGGCGGCCGGCGGGCCGCCGTGTCGGGAGCGGAACCGGTGAGGCAATACCAGCCAAGGGCGGCGAGGGCGTACGTATCGCGTTGCGGTTGGAGTTCCGCGCTCCCCCGGACAACCGGATCGGAATCCACGAAGCCCGGAGTGCCCGAGTCCGGGACCCCTTGAGCGTCACCCACGACGCGGGAGATGCCCAAGTCCGAAAGCAGCGGCTTCCCTTGGGCGGTGAACAGCACGTTCCCGGGCGAAACATCGGAATGCGTCATGCCTTGGCCGTGCAGATAAGCCAAGGCCTGCGCGAGGGGCGTCAGGATAGTCACCGTTTCGCCCACGCCAAGACGCCCCCTGCTGGACACCAACTGACCGAGGGATCCCCCGGGGGCGTAATCCATGACCACGCCCACGCCGCCGGCGAAGGATCCTGCCAGCTCAACGACGCCGCGGACCTTGACGAGGTGATCGTGGTCCAGCCGGGACAGGAGCCGCACCTCGCGGAGCATGGATGAGGTAGCCGCGCCTGGAGCCGACGCCTCCGGTTTCCGGCCAAGGCATTTCACGGCGAAATTGCTCCCTGACCGCAGCTCCGTTGCCAGCCACACCGTGGCGCTCCCGCCAGACCCCAACTCGCGGACCGGGACAAAACCCGGGATCACGGGGCCGGAAGGTTCTGTCCCCGAGGAAGGCATATCCCTGCCGTGGTCCTGGCCACTCCCGCCGGGCGAAAAAGTCTCCATACCTCAACAAATACCGGAAATCGCGGATTGCCGCAGAAGTTATCCACAGGCCAGGGGCCGGAGCCTAGCGAGCAAGCCGAGTACGACTGAGAGCTTGGCCACAAAATCACGGCCTGCGCCCGGCGGGGTCTAAGCTTGTCCCCATGACTCTTGAGTTTTTACAGCTGGGTCTTGCCCCGGATTTCGTCGACTACATGCAGGGCTGGGATATCCAGCGCGAACTCCACAACAAGGTTGTTGCCGGCGAGAAACCCAGCACCGTCCTGCTCCTTGAGCATGCCGCGGTCTACACGGCAGGCAAGCTCACGGAGGATCACGAGCGCCCGTTTGACGGCACGCCCGTCGTTCCGGTGGACCGTGGCGGAAAATTGACCTGGCACGGGCCGGGCCAACTCATTGCCTACCCCATCCTCAAGCTGAAGAACCGCGCCGGGATCCGTGACTACGTCGAGCGCCTCGAAGCCGTCATGATCGCGATCATGGAGGACTACGGGATCAAGGCCACGCGGGTCAAAGGCCGGGCGGGAGTCTGGGTCCTCGCCGATGACAAGGGTCCGGACCGCAAGATCGCTGCGATCGGCATCCGTGTCCTGGACGGTGTCACCATGCATGGCGTGGCAATCAACTGCAGCAACGACCTCGCTCCCTACGCGCAGATCATCGCCTGCGGCATCACCGATGCCAGCGTCACCACCATGTCCCTCGAGACTGGCAGGACCATCAATCCGGCCGATATTGCTGAGCGCTTCATCGAAGAGTTCCGCAAGCACGAAGAAGCACTCGTATCCAGCCCCGAAGGAGCACTCCAGTGACCCTGGCACCTGAAGGCCGTAAGCTGCTGCGCGTTGAACAGCGCAACAAAGCCGTCCCGGTCGAACGCAAGCCC
>NZ_MTPV01000031.1:0-8411 GCF_002009585.1 Arthrobacter sp. SRS-W-1-2016
CAAAATCAACCAATCCATAAAAACAAATCGGTATCAACAAACTTGGCACACTATTGAGTTCTCAAACAACAGACACACCCGGCACCACCCACACCCACAAGGGGTCCAAGATCGCTCCGGAGCAACTTTTAAAACTTACCGGCTGCTTGCCTCCTAGTCAAATCAGCGTTCTTGACTTGATCTTCACGAGGAACTCAGTCAACTTCACCGATCTCCACTGGGGAGCAGCGCGGGTACTAACTATACCACCAGTTCTCCGGGGAGGCAAAAGCCCCGTCAGACGGCTTCCTGCCCCTTCAGCGACCACCCTCAAGATCCACGCGAAGGGCCCGGAAACTCATGGCTTCCGGACCCTTCACTCGCAGAAATGCAGAACAACTACCCCGCAGGAGTGAACCAGGAAGCCCCAAGCGGCGGCAAGGTGACGGTCAGTGCGGCAGGCAGTCCTTCCGCTCCGGGTGCGGTGGCAAGCAGTTCACCGGCGTTGATCACACCCGAGCCTCCGAATGCCTCAGCGTCAGTGTTGAGCACTTCCTTCCATGCGCCGGCGGACGGGACTCCAAGCACATAGTTCTGGTGCGGAGCTCCCGAGAAATTCACGGCGCACACCAAGGGATTGCCATCGTGGTCCCACCGGATGAAGGTCAGTACGTTGCGGTCAGCGTCCGCCCCGTTGATCCACTGGAAACCGCCTGGCTCGTTGTCCCGGACGTACAAGGCCGGCGTCGAGCTGTACAGCGTGTTCAACTCGCGGGTAAGCAATTGCAGTCCGCGGTGCGCCGGGATGTCGGCAAGGAACCAGTCGAGCCCGTGCTGCTCGGACCATTCGGCTTCCTGGCCGAATTCCGTGCCCATGAAGATGAGCTGCTTGCCCGGGTGCGCCCATTGGTAAGCCATGAACACCCGCAGGTTGGCAAGCTGCTGCCAGCGGTCGCCAGGCATCTTGCGCAGCATCGATCCCTTGCCGTGAACTACCTCGTCGTGGCTGATGGGCAACAGGAAGTTCTCCGTGAAGGCATAGACCATGGAGAACGTCACCGTGCCGTGGTGCCAGCGGCGGTTCACCGGGTTTTCGGCGATGTACTTGAGGGAATCGTGCATCCAGCCCATGTTCCATTTGATGCCGAATCCCAGGCCGCCGTGGCTCGTGGGCGCGGTGACGCCGGGGAACGCCGTGGATTCCTCGGCGATGGTGACTGCTCCCGGGTGGGTCTTGTAGATCGTGGCATTGACCTCTTGGAGGAAGGAAATGGCTTCCAGGTTCTCGCGTCCGCCGTGGACGTTGGGGAACCACTCCCCCTCCTCGCGCGAATAGTCCCGGTAGAGCATGGAGGCCACTGCGTCCACCCGGAGTCCGTCGATATGGAATTCCTCAAGCCAGTACAAGGCGTTCGCGACCAGGAAGTTGCGAACCTCTCTGCGGCCGAAGTCGAAGATGAGCGTTCCCCAGTCCGGGTGCTCGCCAAGCCGGGGATCCGAGTGTTCGTACAGTGGTTCCCCGTCGAAACGGGCGAGGGCCCACGCGTCCTTCGGGAAGTGTGCCGGGACCCAGTCCAAGATGACGCCTATACCCGCCTGATGCAGTGAATCGACCAGGAACCGGAACTCGTCCGGATGCCCGAAGCGGGAGGTCGGAGCAAAGTAGGACGTGACCTGGTAGCCCCATGAGCCGCCAAAGGGGTGCTCGGCCACGGGCATGAACTCGACGTGGGTGAAACCAAGCCACTTCACGTATTCCACGAGGTCCTTGGCCAGTTCCTTGTACCCGAGGCCAAGACGCCAGGAACCTAGGTGGACCTCGTAGACACTCATGGGCGAGTTGTGCGGATCCTTGTTGGCGCGCGCCGTCATCCAGGCGTCGTCCTTGAAGCGGTACCCGGACTCCACGACGCGTGACGCGGTCAAGGGCGGAACTTCGGTGCCGAAGGCGAGCGGGTCTGCTTTCTCCACCCAATGGCCTGCCTTGGTGAGCAGCTCGAATTTGTAGCACGCCCCTGCTACAACCCCGGGAATGAAGACTTCCCAGACCCCCGAGGACCCGAGGGAACGCAAGGCGTGTTCACGCCCGTCCCAGGAGTTGAAGTCGCCCTTGACGCGGACTGCCTGCGCGTTGGGCGCCCAGACAGCGAAGGACACGCCGTCCACATCGCCGAGCGGGGAGCGGTAGTGCTGGACGTGCGAGCCCAGCGTGTCCCAAAGCCGTTCGTGCCGACCTTCTCCGATGAGGTGCAGGTCCACTTCGCCCACGGTTGGAAGGTAGTGGTAGGGATCGTTGATCGTCACCGGCGCGGAGTCGCCGTAGACAACCT
Organism: Arthrobacter sp. SRS-W-1-2016; assembly: GCF_002009585.1. Lineage (NCBI taxonomy): Bacteria > Bacillati > Actinomycetota > Actinomycetes > Micrococcales > Micrococcaceae > Arthrobacter > Arthrobacter sp. SRS-W-1-2016. The sequence goes on from NZ_MTPV01000031.1 coordinate 2,310, forward strand.
CCAGGCGGTAGTCCGGGACATGGCCCTGCTGCAGCGGTTCGAGGACCGCCACCCAGACGCCGTCGGTCTCGTGGGTCATCGGGGTGGAACCGGCTTCGGTGACTACAGCAACTTCCGCCGCGAGGTGCTTGACCGTGCGGATGGTGACGTGACCGTGGTCGTCAAGGTGGGCGCCCAGCACCGAGTGCGGTGCGTGGTGTGCGCCCGCGGCCACCCGGCCCAGGGTAGCGGCGTCCACATACAGCGGGACTCGGGGCCGTTCGGTACGTGCTGAGCCTGTCATTTCCTTACCTTCCGATGTCGCCGCGGCATCCGTGCCGGGGCTCGTGTTTCCGAGGAGCTGCCGCGAAGCATTGACCGGAATGGGCAACCAGTCCGGCCTGTTCCGTAGCTCGTAGATCACCTCGTACAAGGCCTTGTCCAGCCACAATGCCACAAACAGCGGCGAGCGGCGGTCAATGGTTCCAGGGGTGATGTCGCTGTAGCCCGCCAGGAACGCCTCGGCGCAGTCGTCAACCCACGTTGCGGGAACCCGGGCGCCCGGGTTCTCGCGGATGGCCGCACCGGCCGCGTAGTCAAAGGAGCGCAGCATCCCTACGACGTCCCGCAGGGGAACGTCGGGAATATTACGGTGCTCGATCGGCCTCAGGGGCTCGCCCTCAAAGTCCAGGATCGCCCACCGCGCAGGTTCTCCCGCTGCACCGGGCACCAAGAGGATCTGGCCCAGGTGAAGGTCGCCGTGGATGCGCTGCAGCGTCCCGGCTTCCTTGCCCGACAGTTGCGTCAGAAGTGCCTCAAGCTGCTGTTCATGGGGCCCGACGGCGGTACCGGCCTCAGCCCACGACTGGCGGACACGCCGGACTACTTCGGGCGCGATGTCCTGGCCCGGAACGCGTTCCCGGGCGGTTCCGAGGGTTTCCGCGAGCCGCAGGTGCACAGTGGCAGTCGCCTGGCCCAGCTGCCGGGCTTCGGCGGCAAAGTCAGTGCCCGATGCCGCGGCGTCGACGGCGAGACGCCAAGCGTCCTGGCCGCCCGCAAGGAATTCGTGGGCCACGGCGAAATCGGCCGAAGCTGTGCCGTGCCGTCCCAGGGGTGTCCGTACCTCCCATGTTCCCGTGATCCATCCAAGGGTCGAGGGCACTTCCTTGGTTCCCGCCGAGGTCAAGGCCGCGCCGACCTCCACCTCCGGGTTCTTGCCGACTGACAGCACCCGGAAGATCTTCACGATCGCCGCGGACATGCCGTCGTCGACGATCACTGACGTGTTGGACTGCTCGCCGGAAGAGACACGCACGGAGCCTGAGGCGGTGGGCAGCCGCAGGCTGCCGGGAACCGTATGTCCGCTCGCCGTGCATTCCCCCTCCCCGGGTTCGGCCGAAGCCTGCCCGCGGATGAGATCCAGCATTGCCGTCACAAAGTCAGGATCGTGGGGGGCGTCGTATACCCACACGGGCGGGTTCTGCTCGCTTGTTCCACCGATCTGACCCACCAAGGCAGGTGCAAAAGCGGCCGAGGGCGCGGAACGAAAGCTAAGCGGTACTTGGATGATGTCGGTCTGCCGACCGCCATCAGCCGTGGCATACGCGACGGAGATCAGCTGGACTTCCAACCCAGTCCCGGAGGAGGGCGCAGAAAGGGAGAACGAACCGACCAAATCCAGTTCGAATAACCCCGCCTTGACCGGAAACCAGCGCTGCCGGGGCAGCCATTCCTTGAGCAGGGAGGCCAGGACCGTGGTGGGCGCCATGAGACTCATCTCAGCCTTCGATGGAGAGCACTGGGATGGCCTGGGTGTACGGCGACGAGGCGGTGGAACCCGCCGAACGTATCCGAAGCCAGAAGAAGTCGTGGCTGCCGAGCGTGAGGGTCAGGGAGCCATCGGCGCCGATTCCTGGGAACGGTTGGCCTCCGAACACATCCCTCAAGCCTCTTCCGGCATATTCAGGGATGTCCAAAGTGGTAGCAACCGGATGCTGAGACAGGTTGAAAACGCACAGGATCGACTCGGCGTCCTCGCCTTCCGGATTGTCCTCCCGGAGTTCGCGCAAATAGGCAAGGACCACTTCATGGTCTGCCGGAACGTTCCGGTAGCCGCCTAGCCCGAAGGCCGCGTGGTTCCTCCGGACACTCAGGATCTGCCGTGTCCAGCGCAGGAGCGATCCGGAATGGGCCGCTTCGGCCTCGACGTTCGCCATGCTGTAGTTGTAGACCAGCGACTGGATGACAGGCAGGTACAGCTTTCCGGGGTCGGCGTTGGAGAACCCTGCGTTGCGGTCCGGATTCCATTGCATCGGCGTGCGGACGGCGTCGCGATCGTCAAGCCAGATATTGTCTCCCATCCCAATTTCATCCCCGTAGTACAAGAACGGGCTGCCCGGAAGGGAAAGCAGCAACGCGTTGATCAGTTCGATCTCGGAGCGGGAGTTGTCCAGCAGCGACGCAAGCCTGCGCCGGATCCCGATGTTGGCGCGCATTCGCGGGTCCGGGGCGTACCAGCCCAGCATGGCGGCACGTTCGTCGGAGGTGACCATCTCGAGCGTGAGTTCGTCGTGGTTGCGCAGGAAGGTGCCCCATTGGGCGCCGGCCGGGATTCCCGGGGTGTCCCGCAGCGTCTCGATGATGGGGGCGGCCTTCTGGTCGCGGAGCGCATAGTACAGGCGCGGCATGATGGGAAAGTGGAAGGCCATGTGGCATTCCGGTTCTTCCTCCGTGCCGAAATATTCGACGACGTCGTGCGGCGGTTGGTTGGCTTCGGCGATGATCACACGGCCCGGGTAGTTCTCGTCCACCATCTTCCGAAGATCGCGCAGGAAACCGTGGGTGGCCGGCAGGTTTTCGCAATTGGTGCCCTCTTCTTCGAAGAGGTACGGGATGGCATCTGCCCGGAATCCGTCAATGCCTTGGTCCAGCCAGAACCTGACGACGTCGTGCAGAGCCTCGACGACCTTGGGGTTTTCGAAGTTCAGGTCGGGCTGGTGGCTGAAGAAGCGGTGCCAGAAGAACTGCCGGCGGATCGGATCGAACGTCCAGTTCGACTCTTCCGTATCCACGAAGATGATGCGCGCGTCCTGGTACTTCTCGTCGGTGTCACTCCACACGTAGAAGTCACCGAACGGACCATCCGGGTTCTTACGTGACTCCTGGAACCAGGGGTGTTGGTCCGAGGTGTGGTTCAGCGGGAGGTCGATGATGACCCGCACGCCCCTCGCATGGGCTTCGGCCACGAGCCGCTTGAAGTCGCTGATGGTGCCGAACTCGTCCAACACGGACGTGTAGTCGGAAATGTCGTAACCACCATCGCGCAAAGGCGAATCGAAGAACGGCGGCAGCCACAAGCAGTCCACTCCGAGCCACTGCAGGTAATCCAGCTTTTCGATCAGACCGTGGAAGTCACCGGAACCATCGCCGTTCGCATCCGCGAAGGCCCTCACCAGAACCTCGTAGAAAACTGCCTTTCGATACCAATGGGGGTCATGTTGAAGACCCGGGGCATTCAGCTCGAAAGTGTTCTTCGGCGTGAAGTACTGACTCTGACCCTGCGGATTAAAGCTCACTAAGGCTACCTCCGGATATTGAGAATGTGTGCCGGTTCTTGATGCGCGTCCAGTCGGACGTAGTTGTACTCGCCCCACTCCCAGCTTTCGCCGCTGACCAAATCATCCACCCAGAAGCGTCCATTGGCGGTGAAGTCGGCCGGATCCAGCGAAAGTGCGGCGAGATCCAAGGTCACGGTGCTTTCCCTGATGCCGTGCGGATCGACGTTGACCACAATGATCAAGGTGTCCTTGCTGCCGTCAGGCAACGTCTTGTGCTTGGAGAACACCACAGTGGCGTCATCCGTGCTGTGATGCAGAGTCAGGTTCTGCAGGTCACCCAAGGCCGGGTGGGCCTTCCGGATGGCGTTAAGCCTCGTGATGTAAGGGGTCAGGCTGTGCCCCGAGGCCGCCGCGGCATCCCAATCGCGGTGCTTGAACTCATACTTCTCGTTGTCGATGTACTCCTCGGCACCCGGACGCGCCACGTGCTCGTACAGCTCGAATCCGGCGTATACGCCCCAGAGCGGGCTGGCCGTGGCTGCCAATGTTGCGCGGATGCGGAACGCGGCCGGACCCCCGTATTGGAGGTATTCGGTGAGGATATCCGGGGTGTTGACGAAGAAATTGGGCCTGAAGTACGCCGGGGATTCGTGGCTGATCTCCTGGAAATACGATTCCAGTTCGGTTTTGGTGTTCCGCCACGTGAAATACGTGTACGACTGCTGGAAACCTGCCCGGCCGAGGGCGTGCATCATCGCGGGGCGGGTGAACGCTTCGGCGAGGAAAACGACGTCGGGGTGCTTTTTGTTGACCTTGCCGATCAGCCATTCCCAGAACCACACCGGTTTGGTGTGGGGGTTGTCCACGCGGAAAATCTTCACGCCGTGGCTTACCCAGAGGAACACGATCCGCAGGATTTCCTTGGACAAACCGGCGGGATCGTTGTCGAAGTTCAGCGGGTAGATGTCCTGGTACTTCTTAGGCGGGTTTTCGGCATAGGCAATGCTGCCGTCCACGCGGGTCGTGAACCATTCCGGGTTGGTCTTCACCCAAGGGTGGTCCGGGGCTGCCTGAAGCGCCAAGTCCAGCGCCACCTCGAGGCCCAGCTCATTGGCGCGGGCCACGAAAGCGTCGAAATCCTCGAAGGATCCCAATTCCGGGTGGATGGCGTCGTGGCCGCCGGCTTCAGAGCCGATGGCCCACGGTGAGCCGGGATCCTGCGGACCCGGGGTCAAGGTGTTGTTGCGTCCCTTGCGGTGCTGGAAGCCAATCGGGTGGATGGGCGGCAGGTAGATCACGTCGAAGCCCATGTCCGCAACGGCGTCGAGCCTCTTGGCCGCTGTCGTGAAGTTGCCCGAAGTCCACGCTCCCGTGGAGGGATCGAAAACGGCACCTTCGGAACGGGGGAAGAATTCGTACCAGGCGCCCCGTCCGGCGAGGTCGCGCTCCACGAGGAGCGGGTATTGTTCCGAGACGGTCACCAATTCACGGATCGGCTGGCGCTCGACGGCGGCCGCGACCTCCGTGCTGAAGCCGGCGGCAAGGCGCTCCTCGGCAGTCTTGGAAGTATCGGCGAGGCCTTCGGAGGCAGCGCGCAGGGTGCGCTTGTCCGCCGCGCTTCGCGAGCTCTCTCCCGCCGCTTCCGCGAGGAGGGCGACGCCTTCAGCGAGCATCAGCTCCACGTCGATGCCGGCTTCGACCTTCACTTCGGCGTTGTGGTGCCATGTGCCGTAGCGGTCGTGCCAGGCTTCGATCGCGAAAGTCCAGGCTCCAGGTGCCGTCGGGGTCAGCAGGCCCTCCCAACGGTCTGTTCCCTTACCGCGCTCACCCGGTGCAGGTGCAAACCGCACACGCTGGCGTTCTTTACCCTTCGGGTCCAGCAGGACGGCGCTCACCCCCAGCTGGTCGTGGCCCTCACGGAAGACCGTGGCGCCGACCACCAAATCTTCACCAGGCAAGGCCTTGGCCGGAAACCGGCCTTCCTCGATCACGGGTTGGACAGCCGTGATCGGGAATCTGCCGAACCTGAGACCTTCGGTGATACCGGCCTTCTGCTTGGACTTGGATGCTGAGCTGGATCGGGGCGCTGCAGTAGTGGTCACAACCTCGACGTTAGCGAGAAAAATCACATTTTGCGAAGAGGTAGCCCAGACTCTTCCCCGCAATGTGTCATTTACCTAAAAGAAACCGAAAGCTGTTCCTGCCGTCCACCGAGTGGATTAGTGTGGCGCTCGTGAAGGCAATTCGAAGGTTTACCGTCCGTACCTTGCTCCCCGAGCCGATCCAGCCGCTCGCGCGTCTCGCGACGAATCTGCGCTGGTCGTGGCACCGACCTACCCGCGAGCTTTTTGCGAGCCTTGACCAGGAATTGTGGGAGGAAAGTCGTCACGATCCAATCAGCCTCCTCGGGTCAATCAGCCGCGATCAGCTCGACCAACTTGCTTCCAACAATGAACTTGTAGAGCGTGTCCAGCATGCGGCCGCGGATCTGGACCGGTATCTGAGCGAGCCGCGCTGGTACCAGGGCCTGGGTGCGGATGCCCCGGCGTGCATCGCGTATTTCTCG
>NZ_MTPV01000007.1:0-7349 GCF_002009585.1 Arthrobacter sp. SRS-W-1-2016
CAGGACTCCGAGCTGACGTGGATCAACTGGGACAGCGTGGACCAGCCGCTGGTGGAGTTCACGGCCGCGGTCAGCGCATTGCGCGCCAAGCATCCGACCTTCCGGCGCAGCCGCTTCTTCGACGGCAGGCCCGTGCACAGGAGCGAGGGAGAACCACTTCCGGACATTGTCTGGCTTGACCCGGAAGGAGCCCTCATGCAGCCGTCGGACTGGGACAACGGTTTCGGACGCTCCGTCGGCGTGTTCCTCAACGGTGACGGGATCCGCGGCCGGGACAACCAAGGCCGGCGCATCACCGACGTCAACTTCCTGCTCTACTTCAACGCCCACGACGACGAAGTAAAGTTCGTGCTTCCCCCGGATGAATATGCTCCGGCGTGGGACATCCTCATCGATACAGCCGGGATGGGCGCCGACTCGGGGCCCGTCGACGCAGACGGCATTGTGTCCCTCGCGGCGAAGTCGCTCGTGGTGCTCCGGGCCCACAGCACACCGGAGGAAGAGCCCGACCACTCCGTGGCCGTCTCGCTCGCCGCGCTCACCCATTCGGCCACTGCCGAAACCGCAGCCCTCACAGTCCCGGCGGTGCCCTAACCCAAGACCGCGGCCCGGGAGAAAACGGTGAGGAATGAGTGTGAAAGTTACTCACCCCCTGAAGCCGCCCTAGAGACCGCACCAACGTCAGAAGCGTCCCAAACTCCGGGAGTTGCGGCCGGCCGCCAAGGTAAGGCTATAAAGGGGAGGAATTCCTGCAAGACATTCTGAACCGGGGACAACGACTCGCCCCTAAAGGGTATGCAGGCCGGCATTCTGTCCGCGGCGATCCCCGGCAACTCCCGAAGGCCGGGCGTTGCCGGGGAACGCGCCCTGAACCCAGGCCGGGCGACGGCCGGTCCGCAGGAGCTCGCTCGCTGTGGCCAGTCGCCATTTCATCTGCTCAACGGCATGATCTTCTCCGTGATCGGCATTTGAGTGCCCAAGCCATCGCTCGACCAGGGATACCTCCAACCGATACTCGCCCAGATCCCTGCACAGCTGGCAAGCGAGCCACGTGACCGCGGCTGGAGGCGGCCCCAACGGGCCCATATCCTTGTCAGATCCGGCCACCTCTGGCCGGCGGACCCCGAGATCAGCTTCGGCGGCCACAACGCAGTCCAAAGCAAGATCCAAGGCCTGACGGAAATCAAAGCGCGCCCTGAGGACCTCGACCCGCCGAATCTGCTTCGTATACGACAAGCCCCCGACCAGCAATTTCTTGGCCTCGGGCTTCTCGGCCAAGGAACCAACCCCCGAACTCGAGCCCCTCCCTCCTGGTCCCACCCGCTGCCGTGGCGAGCGGACCAAAGGGCCACGCGACGACCGGATATCCTCCCGGCTAGAGCTCCGGGCCGACGCCCATCCTCGATCTTGAATCTTGCTCCACCTCTTGCCTGTAAGACTTAATACTAAGCAACCTTAGTACTTTCTGAACGGGATCGACGAACCATTCGGCTGCTGGCGTTGACCCTTCCGCGAAGGCGCGGACAGATGTCCGGTCGCAAAAAATGAAAAGTACCCTTACTATTTACCGGAGAGCGCGGCGCTGGGGTGGTGAGCTCTTCCTTGATCCATTTCCCGGTGCGGTTCTGCGTGCGAAATCAGTCACCGAAGCGGTGGATGAAGTGTTTATCGAAATAGCTGACGGCCAGGCTACTTGTGCCGGAAATGGAGTTTGTGATGAACGAAGAGCAGGAACTTGAGCCGTTGTCCGCTGAAGAACTGGCCGCGGAAGGCATCACCGCGCTGCCGGCGAAGGAAGTCGCGTCCATCCTTGACCTCAATGCCGACCTAAACCTCGGAATCCAGGCGGCCGCGCCGATCGATCTTGGCGTGGCCGCGAACGCCAACGTCGCGGCACCTATTGATGCGTCCGCGTCGGCCAACGTTCTCTCGGCCGGTTCCACGGCCGCGGGTGTGGCCCATCAGGGCGCACTAATCGATCAGGGGATCAATGCCGACGCGACGGCGAACTCGACGCAGGACAGCAGCATCGGCCACACAGCGCCGCCGGCTGCGGCCGCGCCGGCCCCGACCGCTCCCGCCGGCGGGACGGTCACTGATCCGACCGCCGTCGTGAACGGGAACCTGCTGAACGTGGATGTAAAACTCGACGCCAACGCCGGTATCGCCGCCCCCATCAACGGCGCCGTTGCCGCCAACGCCAATGTTGCGGCACCGATCAACGCCGGGGTGGCAGCAAACATCGGCGCGATCGATAGCAATGCCGTGGCCGCCGCCCAGCAGGACGCCGTGATCAACCAGCACATCGACGGGGCTGCCACGGCCACGTCGAACCAACACTCGACCCTGCAGCAGTAGTACCCGGTGACGGTGATTCCCGGAGGCCCGCTCGACCCCGCCGACTATGCCAGCTCACCGGACATGGGCGCGGCAGAACGCTGCCCGTCCCGTGCGGACGGCGTTGAACTGATCGGTGAAATGGAAGGATCGGGCTACCGGGAACCGCCGTCTCTCGTGCGCCGGGCAGACGGACAGACCTTTCAGCTGACGCGGCTGCTCTATCTGGTGTTGTCTGTAGTGGACGGCCGAACCAGCCCTGCGCAGCTTGCTGAGAGCGTGAGCGAAAAATCCGGGCGCCGGGTCTCCGAGGAGAACGTCCGCACCCTGATCGACTCCCAGCTGCGGCCGTTGGGTCTGCTGGTGCGCCCGGACGGCTCACAGCCGGAAGTCAAGAAGTCCAATCCGCTGCTTGGCTTGCGCTTCCGTTACGCCGTGACGGATGCCGAGAAAACCAGGCGGCTGACCGCACCATTCGCCCACCTGTTCCATCCACTCATCGCCGTGCCCGTGCTGGGCGCCTTCCTTTTTGTCTGCTGGTGGGTACTGGCACTAAAAGGGCTAGGATCGGCAACCCACGACGCGTTCGAGAACCCGGCACTGCTGTTGCTTGTAGTCGCCGTGACGATCTTCTCCTCCGGTTTCCACGAATTCGGCCACGCCGCCGCAGCACGTTACGGAGGAGCGACTCCGGGAGCGATGGGCGCAGGCTTGTACCTGTTCTGGCCAGCCTTTTACACGGACGTGACGGACTCATACCGACTCGGGCGCGCTGGCCGGGTCAGGACCGACCTCGGCGGCCTCTACTTCAACGCTATCGTCACTGTGCTGATCGCCGGGATCTGGTGGGCCACCGGCTACGACGCGCTGCTGCTGGTCGTGCTGACCCAGATCCTGCAGATGCTGCGCCAGCTCACACCTCTGGTCCGATTCGACGGATACCACGTGCTCGCCGACCTCACCGGCGTATCGGATCTTTTCCAACGGATCACGCCCACCCTCCTGGGCCTGCTCCCCTGGCGTTGGGGCAGGCCGGAGTCCAAAGCCCTCAAACCGTGGGCCCGCGCCGTCGTCAGCATCTGGGTCCTGATCGTAGTGCCTCTCCTCCTCCTTAGCATCGTGATGATGATTCTCACGCTCCCGCGCGTGCTCGCCACCGCTGTGGTGAGCATCGCACGCCAGCAGAGCCTCCTCGGCGATGCCTGGGGCCATGGTGACCTGCCCGGCGGCGCGGCGCATATCCTCATGATTCTCGCCGCTGCTCTTCCCATCCTCGGCACAGGCATCGTCCTCGTCAGGATGGTACGTCAAGGCGCAGGGGCTGTTTGGCGGAAAACCCGGGGCCGTCCAGGCCGACGTGCCGGCGCCGCAGTCGCCGGCGCCCTTGTCTGCGCCCTATTGATTACGGCGTGGTGGCCCAACGCCTCCACCTACCGGCCAATCCAGCGCTATGACCGCGGCACCATCACCGACGCCGTTTCCTTGGTAATGCCCAAACCCAACCGGCTCGTAGACGGAGCGCAGGGAAAGGTAGCAGCCATCTGGCCCTCCGGCAGCGTCAGGCCGACAGCGGACAAGCCGCAGCTGGCCATGATACTGATCCCCCGGGCCCCGCAAACAACCGCCGCAGATACCGGCGCCCCCGCCGCAGAGCCCGCCTGGGTCTTCCCCTTCGACAAACCGTTGCCCCCGGGCGACGGCGGGAACCAGGCACTGGCTGTGAACACCAAAGACGGGTCCGTAGCGTATGACGTGGCGTTCGCCCTCGTCTGGGTTGACGACGGCCAGGCGCTGACCAAAAACGAAGCGTATGCCTTCGCCAGTTGTCGCGACTGCGGCGCCGTTGCCATCGGCTTCCAAGTGGTGCTTGTCGTGGGCCACGCGAACGTGATCGTTCCACAGAACCTCGCCGCGGCCGCCAACTACAACTGCGTCCAATGCCTCACCTACGCACTCGCCAACCAACTGGTCCTGACCCTCGACCGCCCACTGAGCCCAGCAGGAACGGAACAACTGGCGAAAATATGGGACGAAGTCAGAAACTTCGAGGCAAACATCGAAAACATACCCCTGTCAGAGCTGCAGTCCCGCCTCGCTGACTACAAGACCCGCATCGAGCAGATCATCACGCACGACCCCTCCGTAACCCAATCCGCATCCGGGACAAGCGCTCCGGGCCCAAGCACCACCACATCAAACACAGCCCTCGCACCCCCCGACGGGGGCACGTCTCCCATGCCCGGGTCCGCTCCGACACAGCAACCGACCCCGGCAGCCTCCCCGCCGGGCACCGCCCAACCGGTACAAACAGCAGCTCCCGCGCCGGCCACCGCCCAGCCGGCACAAACGGCCCCGGCGCCGACACAGGCTCCGGCGACGCCCCCCGCGACCGCGGTACCCGGCAGCTAAAACCACCCCAAATCTCGCCCACCATACTCCCCCGCCAACCGCTTGCAATTTCCCGGAATCAGTTTGGAATCCCGCCCACCGGACCTACCGTCGAATCTCGTCGGCGCCGAAGTGGTGCCTGTAACTGCCGATCCACAGCAGGAGCACCATGAGCGTCCAGGCGGTGCGTTTGTTGCGCATAGGCTTCGACGCCCATGACTGTCGGTGCCGGGCGTGCCAAAGCCGAGGGCGAGCAACCCGACGTCGCGGATGTGGAAACCCGTACCGGTCGATCACCTGCAGGGCATCGGGCGCACCCACTAAGGGAAAGGGGTTACCAAGAATTAATTTGTCGGTGACTCGCCGCTTGGACAGTTTTCACTGTCTCGCCTCGGCGCCGCACAAAGCTGAACCCATGACTGATGACAAGGAACTCTTTAGGACTGGACTCTCGCGTCGCGGCTTCTTCACGGCTGCCGGAGCTTCCAGCGCCGTCGCCGTTTTGGCAGGCGCAACCCCGGCTTCAGCTGCGGACAACAAGGCGATGTTGCCCTCTGCGGTCGGCGACCCGCTGACCACCCCGGTGGTGAACGGACTGCATCTGCAGTTCGGTACCGATGCATCCAGCGAAGTTGTGGTGTCGTGGCACACCTTGCAGCCCGTCAAGCAGGCCCGGGCGATGCTCGGCGAAACCGACGGAAGTTACGGACGGAGCCAGGACGCGGTAGTAACCAGCTACGTCGACGCCAAGTCCGGCCAGAAGGTATATGCCTATCACGCGAAACTCACCGAACTCGATCCATCCCACGACTACGTGTATGCAGCCATTCACGACGGCGCGCAGCCAGAGTTTGGTTCTTTCCGTACGGGTCCGCGCGGACGCGGAAAATTCACTTTCACAAGCTTCGGCGACCAAGGCACCCCCACGCTCGGAAAGAAGTCCAGCTCCGGGTCAGGAACGCAGCAATGGGTCAACGACAACCTCGGTTCCCCCGCTGCGGGTGACATGCCGGCCGGCGTCGAACGCGTCCAGCCTCTGTTCCACCTGTTCAACGGCGATCTCTGCTACGCCAATATCTCGCAGAACCGGGTACGGACCTGGACCGACTTCTGGGACAACAACTCACGCAGCGCCCGTCACCGGCCTTGGATGCCCGCCGCAGGAAACCACGAGAACGAACTGGGCAACGGCCCGATCGGATATGCCGCCTACCAGACGTACTTCTCCGTCCCGCCGCAGCCCGGGCAGACCGACCTCACCCGCGGCCTCTGGTACTCCTTCACCGCAGGTTCAGTACGAGTCATCAGCCTCGCCAACGACGATGTCTGCTACCAGGACGGCGGCAACAGCTACGTCAGGGGCTACTCGAAGGGCGCCCAGAAAACCTGGCTCGAAAATGAACTCAGGACGGCACGGTCCGATAGGAACATCGACTGGGTGGTCGTCTGCATGCACCAAGTTGTCATCAGCACGGCAGGGTCCTTCAACGGAGCCGATCTGGGCATACGGCAGGAATGGGTGCCGCTGTTCGACAGGTACGGCGTGGACCTGGTTGTCTGCGGGCACGAGCACCACTACGAACGCTCGCACCCGATCCGCGGCCAACAAGCCAACGCAACGCTGACTCCGATTCCGGCGGACACGCACACCGACGTCATCGATACCACCAAAGGGACGGTGCATATGGTCCTGGGCGGGGGCGGAACGTCGGTACCGTCGAACCAGTTGTTCTACAACCCTCCCTCATGCCGTGTCATCACGGGCGTTGGCGCACCCGACCCCACAACAAATAAGCGGCCACCGGTCTACGTCCAGGAAGACGCTCCGTGGTCAGCACAGCGCGATGCCGCGAACTCCTATGGTTTCGCGGCTTTCAGCGTCGACCCCGGCACCGAACCCGGAGGGACAACGAAGATGGAGGTCACCTACTACAACGTAACCGGCCCCCAAGGACAGCTCGCATCCTTCGAATCCTTCACGCTCCAGCGCCCACGGTCCGATTCACACCAACAAGGCGGCAACGGGAACAAGGACCGAGGCTAAGCCGATCAGCGTCCCCAAAGCAACGTTCAAAGACGACTGCCGTCAGTATTAGTCTCAAACCTCGGGCCAGCACCAGCAGGCAAGACGAAGGCCCTCCCACCCAGCGTTTCCGCAGGTGGGAGGGCCTTGACTGTGGAGCTAAGGGGATTCGCTCTCCTGGCCTCTTCTCATGGGACTCCGAGATTGTCCAGGAGGCTCTATCCGGCCTTGGAACAGGACGTCGCCGCAGTCGCATCGGCGCCACTTTCTTGGTTGAAGCTCCGGCAGGGATAGGAACTTCAAGCACGGCCCCTGTTCCGTGTAGCTTTCGCGGACCTGAGCTCCGCCTCAAGACGGCGGTTATCGGCCTCCAGGACCAGGACCATCCGGATGCCGGCCAGGTTCAAGCCCGATTCCAGCAGCTCGCCGATCCGCCGCAATGTCACGAGATCGTCCTCGCTGTACTGGCGGGTCCCGCCCAAGGTCCTGCCCGGTTCCAACAGGCCCTTGCGTTCATAGAGGCGCAGGTTCTGCTGGCCCGTCCCCACCAGTTCGGCGGCGACGGAAATCGCATACACGCCCCTCCCCCGGTCCTCGGCCT
>NZ_MTPV01000055.1:0-5584 GCF_002009585.1 Arthrobacter sp. SRS-W-1-2016
CAAGGCACCAAGTTGGGTCGGCGTTCACCGAGACGAACACCTCCATGATCACCGAGCCGCCCGGAGAGAGCCAGAGTCTTGGTGAGCCAGACGCATACTTTCCCGGCCCACGGCGCACCAGCGGCGCTCATCCGCTAACTCGCATTTGTTGTCGTTTTGACGCCTCAAAACGACAACAAATGCGAGTTAGTTGGGTGGGGCCGCCCTAGGTTAGGTGCCCAGCAGGCGCACGTGGTCCGGGGTGAGTTCCGAGATCCTGGTGACTCCGAGCAGGGCCATGGTGCGGGCCATGTCCTTCTCCAGGATCTGGATGGTGCGGTCCACGCCGGCGCGCCCGCCGGCCATGAGCCCGTAGAGGTACGCCCGGCCGATCAACGTGAAGTCGGCGCCGAGGGCCAGGGCCGCCACGATGTCGGCGCCGCTCATGATGCCCGTGTCCAGGATGACGGCTGCGTCGCTGTTGTCCGCCTTCAGTGCTGCGGAGACCTCCGGAACGAGGTGCAGAGGAATCGGTGCCCGGTCCAGCTGGCGCCCGCCGTGGTTGGAGATCACGACGCCGTCCGCGCCGTGGTCCACCACCTTGCGGGCATCTTCCACCGTCTGGATGCCCTTGACCACGAGCTTGCCCTTCCAGGTTTCGCGCAGCCAGTCCAGGTCATCGAAGGTCAGGGTGGGATCGAACATGGAGTTGATGAGCTCGGCCACGGTGCCCGTATAGCGGGAGAGCGAGGCGAAGGTCAACGGCTCGTGCGTGAGGAAGTTGAACCACCAGGCGGGCCTGTACGAGGCATCCAGGACGGTTTTCACGGTGAGTGCCGGCGGAATGGTCATGCCGTTGCGGACGTCCCGCAGCCGGGCACCCGCGACGGCGGTGTCCACCGTGACCATGAGGGTATCGTTTCCGGCCTTTGCGGCGCGCTCGATCAGTTCCAGGGAACGGTCCCTGTTTGTCCACAGGTACAGCTGGAACCAGTTGCGGCCGTTCGGGGCCGCCGCGGCCACGTCCTCGATGGAGGCCGTGCCCATCGTGGAGAGGGTGTAGGGAATACCAGCGGCTTCGGCCGCCTGCGAGCCCGCGTACTCACCTTCCGACTGCATCATGCGAGTGAACCCCGTGGGCGCGATGCCGAACGGAAGCCTGGATTCCTTGCCCAGGATCTTGGTCCTGAGATCAATCCTGGAGACGTCGCGCAGGATCCCCGGCCGGAACTCGACGTCCTGGAACGCCTGGCGGGCCCGGCGAAGGGTGATCTCCGCCTCCGCCGCACCGTCCGTGTAGTCGAACGGCGCCTGCGGAGTGCGACGCTTGGCCATGTCCCGCAGTTCCCAAATGGTGGATGCGCGGCGCAACTTCGCAGCGTTGCTGAACTCGGGCTTCTTGAACTTCATGAGCGGCGCCAGGTCCGCGTACTTGGGAACCCGGCGCTTGAGTGCAGCAGGACGCCCGACGTCGGCGGGTGCGTTTGCGGGGACCCCAAAGGAAGGTGCGCTGCTCGGCTGGACGGTCTGCGTCATGGTGCTGTCTCCCGTGTGCTTGTGTGGTTAGACCACACTCTAGGCCATGTGGTCCAACCACATCAACTATTATTTATCCATGCGAACGCACGAGCTCGTCCTGAGTTGGATCGAAAAGCAATTGTCCGATGGGCACTTGGTCCTTGGTGGGCGGCTCCCCGCCGAGCGGGCGCTGGCCGAACAATTGGAAGTATCCCGGACCTCCGTCCGCGAAGCCATCCGGATCCTGGAGGCCATGGGCTTGGTACGGGCAGGTGTCGGCTCGGGCAAGCACGCCGGGACGGTGGTCATCGCGGAACCGGCCACGGCACTCGGCTCCGCGCTACGCCTCCACGTGGCCACGCAGCATTTGCCGGTCGCTGACATCGTGGAAACGCGGGTCCTGCTCGAGTCATGGGCGGTGTCCCGCGCCAAGACCGACGCCCCGGAACTCGAGGAAGCAGCGAGGCTCCTGGACGAAATGGACGCAAGCCCCGCCGTCGACGATTTCCTCGCCTTGGATGTCGCCTTCCACTTGGCGCTGGCGGAAGCTGCGGGGAATACGGTGGTGAGCACCATCATGGGCTCGCTCCGCGAAGCGATCGAGGGATACGCCGCGGCGCTGACGGCGAACCTGCCGGATTGGGACAGCACCGCTCATCGCCTCCGGTCCGAGCACCGCGCCATTTTGGATGCGGTCCACGACGGCGACGGCGGCCGCGCGGCCACGCTTGTTGCCGCGCACATCGAGGGGTACTACAGGGAGGCCGGTCTGGGGAAGGCCCCAGTGGAAGCTAGGCCTTGACAGGTCCGGTGCTTCCCCTGAGCTCAATCCGCGGCGGGAAGTAGTTCGTGGGGGAGACGGCGTCGTTGGTCTGGATCTGCTCCCGCATGCGGCGCCACGCAAGGTCGCCGAGGTCGGAGATCGGCACGGCGGCGGTAGTCAGCGGAGGCATGGTGTACCGGGCGAAGGGCATGTCGTCGAAGCCGGTGAGCGACAAGTCTTCCGGCACGCGGATCCCGCGCTGGCTCAGTCCGCTCAAGAGGCCCATCGCGGCGACGTCGTTGAAGACGAGGATTCCGGTGGCGCCGCACGAAGCGACGGCATCGCTCGACTCGAAACCGGCGTCGAACGTGTTGCCTCCAGGAATGAACTGCAATTCGACGTTCGGGAACTCGGCGGTGAACTTCTCGAGCCCGCGCAGGCGCTGCACGTTTGACGCGCTGCGGTCCGGTCCTGTCAGGTACGCCAGTTTGCGATGGCCCAGCTCAACCAAGTGGGCGGCAAGTTCCTGGATGCCTTGGCCGTAATCCACCACGAGGCTGGGAGTGGGTACCGACTCGGTGGTCCGGTTGATGAGGACGAGTGGATAGAGCGAGGGGGCGAGTTCTTCCAGTTCGGCGTCGCTCATGCGGGGGGCGCACAGAACGACACCGTCGCATCGCCTCCGGGCTTCCCCTGCCAGGATCGCTTCTTCGCTGGAGACTTCGGACGAGTCCGCTATCAGCACGCGGTAGCCGTCGCGGGCGGCCGCAATGCTCAGCCCGCGGAGAATGGCCTGGAACGTGGGGTTGGACAGGTCCGGCACCACGATTCCGATAGTGTCCGTTTTTCCCAGGGCCAGGCTGCGGCCAACCGGATTCGGCTTGTACTTCAGCTCGGAAGCGGCTGCGCGCACGCGAGCGGCAATGTCGGCGTCCACAGTGGTGTTACCGTTCATGACGCGGGAAACGGTGGCATGCGAAACGCCGGCCATGGATGCCACATCTGCGATGCCCACCCGCCGGGTGTTCCTTCTGCCTGGCATGGTTTCCTTCCTGGAGTTGGGGCCGCGCTGTTCCCAGCTCCCCGGGGACGTTTGTCCTGAGGTGAAGTTTATAGTGCGTGGGGAAACGGTTTCCCTTGATGTCGTTGCATTTCGATTTGCGGGCATCCGGAGCCTGGCGCTATGGTTTCGCTATGACTAACCGTTGGTATGCGTATTTTTCGTTGGCTCTGGAGGGGCCCGCGTCTAACTGACACGCATCCAACTTTCCTTCAGAGCCAACAGGGCAGAGATCATTCTCTGCCCTTCGCCATTTCCAGGCGGGCTCTGAGCAGGGTCCGCACCTCTTTCGGAACAGGACCCCTTTCATGACCAGCATCGCCGCAGAGCCCACCACAGTAAGTGCCGACGTCGAGAATGCCGGCGCGCAGTCGACGTCGAACCTGCGCGTCAGCCGCTTCGAGCCGCTCCCCACGCCGCAGGAAATCATCACGGAACTGCCGCTTGACGCGAGGGCCTCCGCCGTCGTCGAGCGCGGACGCGACGGAGTCCGCGCCATCATGGACGGCGTGGACGATCGGCTCTTGGTGATTGTTGGCCCGTGCTCCATCCACGATCCGAAGGCGGGCCTGGAATACGCACGCAGGCTGGTCAGCCAGGCGGAGAAGCACAAGGAAGACCTGCTCATCGTCATGCGGGCGTACTTCGAGAAGCCGCGCACCACAGTGGGTTGGAAGGGCCTCATCAACGATCCCCACCTGGACGGCAGCCACGACATCGCGGCCGGGCTCCGGGCGGCGCGTGGCTTCCTCCAGCAAGTCACAGCCTTGGGCCTGCCGACCGCCACCGAGTTCCTGGAACCCATCAGCCCGCAATACATGGCCGACCTCGTGGCGTGGGGCGCCATCGGTGCGCGGACCACCGAGAGCCAGATCCACCGTCAGCTCGCCTCCGGGCTGTCCATGCCCATCGGCTTCAAGAACGGGACCGACGGCGACCTCCAAGTCGCGATCGATGCCTGCGGTGCTTCCGCGGCACCCCAGGCGTTCCTGGGGATCGACGGCGACGGTCACGCCGCGCTGGTGGCGACGTCGGGCAACCCCGACGCACATGTGATCCTGCGCGGTGGCCGCAAGGGTCCGAACTACGCCGCCGACCAGGTGGCTGCTGCCTCGGAGAAGCTCGCGGCGAAGGGGCTGAACCCGCGTCTGATCGTTGACGCGAGCCATGCCAACAGCGGCAAGAGCCACCATCGCCAGGCGGAAGTCGCGTTGGAGATCGGCGCGCAGTTGGAAAATGACGTTGCTTCGCCGATCGCAGGCGTCATGCTGGAAAGCTTCCTTGTTGGCGGGGCGCAGAACCTGGATGTGGAGCGGCAGTTGGCTGGGGAACAGGAACTTGTGTACGGCCAGAGCGTCACCGATGCCTGCATGGAGTGGGACGTCACGGTGTCCGTCCTGAACCAGCTGGCCGCCTCGGCGCGCAAGCGTCGGATGGCTGGTTCCAACTAGGGAGATCCTCGTCTCCAGTTCGCCGAAAGACTTTCACTTTGGTACCAGCAGCCTCTAGAGTATCTAGCACATGGTTGTTTGATGGCTCAGCATCGGCACACCAGGTAATGAATGCTGGGGTTCGCCGCTAACCGCTGAGAGCAAAGGAATATGGAGAAATGTCCGCAGAGACTAACTTCTCGAACGCGCGTTTCATGACCGTGGCTGAAGTTGCCGAAGTCCTCCGGGTTTCCAAAATGACCGTGTACCGTCTGGTTCACTCGGGAGAATTGCCGGCCGTCCGATTCGGACGATCATTCCGTGTCCCCGAGGAAGCTGTGAGCCAGTACCTGAAGGGCGCGGTTGTCGACGGACACTCGGAGACCGCTTGAGTCCTGCCTGGTTCCCGAAAGGGCCGGCGGTCATTGGGTGCCCCCGATAAGCGGTACCCTGTTAAGGAACGTTTTACGTCATTGTAAGAATCTGTCAGTTGTAAAGTCTGTTGCTCAGTTCAAGGACCTCACCCAGCAGACAGAGTCTCAATCTAGTTTGGTAAGGAACTTACGTGGGTTCAGTTATTAAGAAGCGCCGCAAGCGTATGGCCAAGAAGAAGCACCGCAAACTGCTTCGCAAGACCCGCCACCAGCGTCGCAATAAGAAGTAGAGATACTTCCTCCAGCGTGAATGCCCGTTGCCTCCCGAGGCGGCGGGCATTTTTGCGTCCACGCCCCGGTAACGCCCGCTCACGTATGTGAGCGGGTTATAGGACAAAACGTGTGTAAATCCCGGGCGCGTCATGATCGTCCTGCCCAGCCTGTGCGGTGCCAGAGTCCT
>NZ_MTPV01000041.1:0-3778 GCF_002009585.1 Arthrobacter sp. SRS-W-1-2016
CAAAATCAACCAATCCATAAAAACAAATCGGTATCAACAAACTTGGCACACTATTGAGTTCTCAAACAACAGACACACCCGGCACCACCCACACCCACAAGGGTCCAAGATCGCTCCGGAGCAACTTCCCAAACTTACCCGAACTGCCACTACTTATCAAATCGGCATTTCAACCAGATTCAAGGTGATAATTCGAATTTCCCTCGAATTGCGGCACGCAAAGCACCAGCCGTTTTAGACTCAATTCGAAGGGTTTGGCCACCCGTGGTTCCCAGCTCTAGGCTGTCTCCCTCGCGGCGACTTAGAAGACATTACACGGCTTCCGCACCCCGCGCAAATCCAGCGTTGAGGCGGCCAACTCAAGTTGGCCGCCAGGACCTGATGGGGTCGCCCGGCGACGTCGACGACGGAACGCGGGCTCCGCCGTCGGGCCCGCCTAACGGAAGGCTGCGATACCAGTCAGCCTGCTACCCAAGATCAGGGTATGGACTTCGTCGGTGCCCTCATAGGTGCGGACGGATTCCAAGTTGTTGGCATGCCGCAAGGGTGAGTGATCCAGAGTGATTCCGTTACCGCCAAGGATGGTCCTCGCTTCCCGCGCAATTTTGATGGCCTCGCGGCAACTGTTCAGTTTGCCCACCGAAATTTGGTCCGGTTGCAAGGTGCCGGCGTCCTTCATGCGCCCGAGGTGCAAGGCCAGGAGGAATCCCTTGTTGATCTCCAGAGCCATATCAACCAACTTCTGCTGGGTCAGCTGGTAACCAGCCAGTGGTTTCCCGAACTGCAGACGTTCCTTGGAGTACTCGAGGGCGGCTTGGAACGCGTCGCGCGCAGCGCCCATGGCGCCCCAGATGATTCCGTAGCGGGCCTCGTTCAGGCAAGAGAACGGGCCCTTGAGTCCGACGACGTTCGGCAGGACCGCACTCCCGGGTAGGCGCACATGGGACAATTCAATGTCGCATTGGATTGAGGCTCGCATGGAGAGCTTCGGCTCGATCGGTGTCGCCGTGAACCCAGCGGTGTTGGTTGGGACAACAAAGCCGCGGACACCGCCGTCGGTCTGGGCCCAGATGATGGCGACTTTGGCCACCGACGCAAGGCCGATCCAGCGTTTTGATCCGTTGAGGATCCAGTCGCCTCCGTCACGGTGCGCAAAAGTAGTCATGCTGCCCGGATCCGACCCCGCCGTGGGTTCCGTCAGCCCGAAACAGCCGATCGCTTCCCCCGCGGCCATCGCCGGCAGCCATTCGGCTTTCTGCTCATCCGAGCCATGCTTGTGGATGGCGCTCATCGCCAACGAGCCTTGCACCGAGACGAAAGTGCGCAACCCGGAATCGCCGGCCTCGAGTTCCGCTCCGGCCAGGCCGTACTCGACGGCGGATCGTCCGGCGCAGCCGAAGCCTTTCAGGTGCATGCCGAGCAGCCCCATTTTGCCCAGTTCTGGAACAAGTTCCAGCGGGAAAACGGCCTTTTCGAACCAACCTGCGATGTGTGGCTTGATTTCGGTATCCACAAACGCGCGCACCGAATCGCGCAGTGCACGTTCATCCGCGCTGAGGAGGGAATCGAAGTCAATCAGATCGCTGATATCGGACATTTATGCGCCTTTCTCGGCGGTGTCCGGGGATCGGACAGCGAAGGTGAACCCCTGGTGCTCTCCAAGGGCCGGGGGAACTTGCCGATAGCTTGGTGCCGCCGCGGACAACCGGATCGGGTTGGTCAACTGCCGGGACTTCCGGCCAGTAGCGGGATCGGTGACAACGACTGACGGCTCCAGCCCGAGGCTCTCAGCGAGTTTGAAAGCCTCGCCGACACTATTGACCGTGCCCGCAGGAACACCTGCGGCGAGCAGTTTCCGTTGCCAACTCGCTGCGGTGTCAGCACCGAGCGCAGCCTCAATCGCAATCCGAAGCTCCTCGCGCGATGCTACTCGGCGTTCATTAGTGAGGAACCTCCCTTGCTGGGGCAGAGCCCTAAGTCCCAGAACCGACGCAAGCGCCGCAAATTGCCGATCGTTTCCAACCGCGACGGCGAGCGTGCCGCCTCCGGTGCGGAACGTCTCATATGGGGCGATGCTGGGGTGCGCATTACCAAGCCTGGTAGGCGAATCACCCGTCGCCAAACTGGCCGTGCCTTGGTTTGTCAAGGCTGCCAGGAGCGATGAGAGGAGGCTGACCTGCACCTCCTGACCAACCCCCGTAGCATCGCGCACCCGTAGGGCCATCAGGATTCCCGCTACGGCATTCTGTCCCGCGAGGACGTCAACCAGGGCAACCCCGACCTTGCTGGGTTCCCCTTCCGGGTGGCCGGTGATACTCATCAGACCGCCAAGCGCCTGCACGAGCAGGTCATAGCCGGGCAGATCCGCGCCGGCGCCAGCCCCGAAGCCCGAGATTGAACAATAGACGATATCCGGCCGGCCCTCGGAGACCGTCCGATAATCCAGCCCGAATTTCGCCATGACGCCAGGCCGGAAATTTTCGATCACGACGTCGCAGCCGGCCACGAGCGCACGGGCATAGTCCAACCCATCATCGGACTTGAAGTCGGCGACCACCGATTTCTTGTTCCGGTTGACGCTGGCAAAATATGTACCAATCCCGTCGGCGTCAACCGGCGGGGTCCACGCTCGGGTGTCGTCGCCACCAGGACCCTCGATCTTGATGACTTCGGCACCGTAGTCGGCCAACATCATGGAGCAAAGCGGGCCGGCTAGAACCCGTGAGAAGTCTGCGATCCGTATACCAGCCAAGGGCTGCGGCAAGCCGCTCGGACTACCCTGTGTGGATGCCACGACGCATCTCCCTCGATAGTTGTATGTTGCATGCAACTGTAGCGGATCGCACGCAGCGTGTAAACGATTCTTGGGTATTGGAGTCAAGTGCGGAGTTTAGTCAGCTGATCCAGCTTCGCCAGATACGCATCGGAGGACAGTCCAGGCATCTTCGCGCAGACGCCTGAAATGAGAAGCCTCGCAGTGCGGGTGACATGCTCGCGAACGGCAGCGGACGCAGCCAGGGGATCCTGTCGTTCCAATGCGTCGAGAATGCCTCGACGGTCGTCCGCCAAGTCCTGGCTGCTTCGGATTGAAGGGATGGTCACCAACCCTTGCGCGAGAACCAGATTGCGGAGCTCGCCATCCAGTGCCGTTAGCCGCGGATTACCCGCCAGGCCCATGAGAAACAAGTGGAATTCCTTGTCCGCCTGCAGGGTCCCGGGACCATCATCGGCGGCTGCTGCATCCAGGATGCGTCCATGCAGCTCACGGAAATGCGCGAGTTCATGCTTGGTGACCATCTCGGCTGCCCGTGCCGCTGCCGGAGGCTCAAGAAGAATTCGGATCTGGAAGATCTGAACAATTTCATCAAGTGAAATCTGCAATACCCGGACACCGCGGTTCTTCTCGATCCGGACAATGCCCTCCTTCTCAAGCAACTGCAACGCCTCTCGAACCGGCGTCCTGGAGACTCCGAGTCTCTCGGCTAGTCCAATCGCCGAATAGTGCTCCCCTGGCGTCATCTCGCCGGACGTGATCGCCGCCCGGAGCATATCCGTGACCTGCGCTGTGAGCGACACCCCGGGAGCAACCTGTTGCATGCTACTCATCCTGACATTGTACGGCTCAGTATGAACCTGAATCTCGGAGGGTTCATTGGTGAGCGCGTTGGGAATTCCGGCGCATGGGTGAGCGGGGGTTGGTGGAACCGGGCCATATGCGAGCGGGGGTTTGGGGAAACGGCCGTATATGTGAGCCGGCGTTGGGGGTTCCAGGTGGGGT
>NZ_MTPV01000085.1:0-2722 GCF_002009585.1 Arthrobacter sp. SRS-W-1-2016
TGTCAACGGCAACTTAGAAATGACCGGGCGCGGTATGTTGGGTTGCCCGTTGGCGGCAAGTGATTGACCGGGCGCGGCAGATATTTTTGGACAGGGTCAGGCGCCCCGGGCGTGCCGGGTTGGCCGGGCGTCTGACCAGGGTTTGGGGTTAGTTCATGGGGCGGGTTCCTTTCCCGTTTTGAGCTTGCATGAGCCTGACGGAGTCGCCGCTGGTTTGGCAGAGGTGGGCGTGGTGGAGGAGCCGGTCCACTGTCGCGGTGGCGATGGTTTTGGGCATGAGCTCATCGAACCCTGACGGGTGGATATTTGAGCTGATCGCCAGGGCGCGCTTCTCGTAGGAGGCTTCCACGACCCGGTAGAAGCCCTCCGCGGCGTCGGCGGAAACCGGCAAAAGCCCGATGTCATCGATACAAATCAAATCCACGCTGGTGGCGCGGGTGATGGCTTTGTTGACGCTGTCATCGATGCGGTGCCGGCGCACGAGAGCGCCGAGGTCTTCCATGCTCAGCCAGGACACGGACATGCCTTGATCGATGGCCTGCTGGCCCAGTGCTTCCAGGAGCAGGGTTTTGCCGGTGCCGGAGGGCCCGCAGGCGATCAGGTTCTCGCGCCGCCGCACCCACTCCAGGGTCCGCAGGAACGAGGTCGTCGCGGCGGGGAGGGTGGAGAGGGTCTCGTCCCAGACGTCGAAGGTTTTCCCGGACGGGAAGCCTGCGCGTTTGCGGCGGGTGGCCAGCATTGACCGATTCCGGCCGGTAGCTTCGGCTTCGAGGAGGACACGGATGACTTCGGTGGGGTCCCAGCGTTGGGCTTTCGCGGTCGCCAGGACGTCGGCGACGACGGCGCGGGCGTGCGGCATCCGGGTCGTGCGCATCAGCCCGATCACGTTCTCCAGCGCCGGGTCCGATAGCGGGCTGGGGGCAACGGCTGTCGAGCTCATTCAGTGGCTCCTTCAAAGTCGTCATCAGTGGTGGCGGCCGGGGTGGTGCCGAAGTTGGCCCAGCCGCTGGTGCCCTGGCTGAGCCATCGGCCTTGGTCGGTGACGGCATGGATGGTGGCGGTGGGGTGGCTCTTCCCGTCGGCGGTATTGATGATGGAGAGCAGGTCCTCGTGGGTGAAGCGATGGTGCACCGCGGCCGCTCCCAGGCCCTTGTCGACCTCGTCGCTGCCCAGGACCTTGGCAAGGGTGACGGCGCGTTCCATTTTGTGCCGGATCTTTCCAGTCCCGGCCGCGGCGGCTTCCTTGAGCCAGAGCGCTGCCCCGGCGCCCAGGGCCAGGAATTCTTCCTCGGCCTGGTTGGTCGGGCGGATCACCCGGTCCAAAGCGCCGGCGGGGGCTGGCGGGAAGTGCGCGTCAATGATCGCGGGGGTGCCGGGGCGGGTGAGCTGGTGCCGGGCGACCTCGACCGGGCCGGCGTCACCGACGTGGACGATGACGACATCGGTCTCGGTTCCGCGCACCCAGACCATCTCACCCATCAGGGTGTGCGGGACGGAGTACCGGCATTGTTCGAACGTGATCATGGGCATGTTTGGCGGAACCTGGCGGGTCTGGCCGAAACTCGCCGTCACCGGGGTTTCCGGGACCGGATGCAGCCGGGGTCGCTCGAGAACACGGAGCATGTCCTTCGGGATCTCCAGCGTTGCCCGGTGCACCCGCGAATTCACCTCCTCCATGAACGCCTCGCACGCCGCCTCCAGTTCGGCGAAGGAACGGTACTCGGGCAGCAGGTTGGTCTCTTTCGGGACGAGATCGGCTTTGGCGATCTTGACCGCGTTCTCCACCCCGCCCTTGGAGGCAGGGTCTGCCGGGATGCACGTCTGCAGGGACGTCGAATAGTGCCTGGAAAACGCGACAATCTGGTGATTGCGGACCGGGATCCCGGCGATGTGCTCGATCGTGACAGTCTTTTCGTTATCGGTCAAAATGTAGGTCGGGATCCCGCCGACCAGCCGGAATGTCCGGTCCAGGGCGGCGAAGACGCTCGGCATTGTCTTGTCCCGCAAGGCGATCACGATCCGGAACCGCGAGAAGGCCAGCCAGGCCACGAACAACACGGTCTTCACCCCCTCGACCACGGGGCCATCCCCGTAGTCGAACTGGAGCCATAGCCCTGGCTCCGGAGTCCAGGGCCGGTGCACGCGCACGCTCCTTGCCCGGTATTTCGCCTTCAGTTCAGCCAGTGTGGTCCTGGTTGTCCGCTCGCACCCGGTGAACCCCAGAGCGAGGAGCTTCTCATGCACGACATCGCCGCGGATCTTCCCGCGGGACTGCTCGACCCAGGAGATCATCTGCGGCAGGAACGGGTCGGTCATACGGCCGCGTTGCCGGGCCACCGGAGCCTGCGCGCCTTCCTGACGGGCCTTCACATAAGAGCGCACCGTGTTATGCGAAACGCCGCAGATCTTCGCGGCATCCCGGTAGGACCGGGTCAGATCATAAGCAGCTAAAATTTCCATGAACTCTCCTGGAGACTTCACAACGAGCCCCTTCCTTCCCGTAACGGGGTGAAATACAGACGATCGACATCGCCATTTCACCGCGGAAGGAAGGGGCTCTCCTCGTAACGACACGAGGGATGGACAAGGGAATCCCCGGCACACCACGCCACCAAAGGTGGCCGAATACTGTTCAAAAATGCTTGCCGCCACGGGTCAAAACCCTGCCGCGAACGGTCAGTCGGATTTTCCGACTCCGGTCAGTTTAAAGTTGCCGCTTACA
>NZ_MTPV01000091.1:0-2460 GCF_002009585.1 Arthrobacter sp. SRS-W-1-2016
GTTGGGGGTTCCGGTGATGGCGCCGGTGGTGGGTTCGAGATGGAGCCCGGGCGGGAGGGCACCGGTGGTGTTCCAGGTGTAGGGGCCGGTTCCGCCGGTGGCGGTGAGGTAGGTGCGGTAGGCGTTTCCGACGGTGCCGGCCGGGAGGGTAGTGGTGGTGATGGCGAGGGGCCCGGTGGGTGTGGTGGTAGCCGGGGTCGGTGGGGTGTCGAGCTTGAATAGGCGGTGGTGGTAGAAGGTGCCGGTGGCGATGGTGACTTGGGGGCCTTTGGGCCAGAAGCAGGCCAGGCAGCCGCCGAGTTCGTACCCGACAGTTCCGTCGAGGGTGAGTATTGGGTGGGAGAGAGGGGTGTAGTTCGCATCGAGGGCCCCGGTGAGGGTGCCGGTGACTCCGATCATGTCATCCAGTGCCATGCCGACGTTGATGGTGCCGGTGGCGTTGGCGGTGGCTCCGGTGGCGCTGGTGAAACCGATCGGGGTTACGGTGTCCCCGCAGTGCTGGATGGTGCGGGAGGTCCCGCCCTGCCAGAGGTATTCGCTGCCGCAGGCGAGTTTGACGGAGCCGCTGACGTCGGCCTTGCCGGAGGCGGAGAACTTCAGGACGGGCTGGACGTTGAAAACGATGACGCCGAGGTCGCCCGCGGGAACTATCGCTTGGCTTTGGGGGAAGGTCACGGTGCAGGAACCTTGGCCGGAGAGGCTGGCCCCGGTATTGATGGTGATGGCCCCGTCGAGGTCAAACTGGAACCGGTCCAGGCCCAGCAGGCTCCACTTGGCGGCCATTGAAGGGCTCAGGGTGCTGGTGAGAGCGAGCCCGGTGAGGGTGATCTGCGCCGATCCGCTGCAGGTGGCCTTTACTGCGCTGGCCTGGATCTGCACAGGCGAGGTGCCCTTGCGGTAGAGGGCGGTGGAGGCCATCCCGTTCCCTGCCCCGCCCTGGTAGGAGGCGGGAGAGGCGTCGGCGCCGGAGGTGGGCATGGTGGGGTCGATGGCGTTGACCGTGCCGTCGGTGTAGGCATCGGCAGGGGTGCGCGGGGACAGAGCGGCGGTGACGGTCCCGTCGGCGTTGGCCGTGACGCTGTCCACGGCGCCGATCGCCCCGGAGTCGATGCCGGGGGCCGGGGCGAGGACGAGGATCTGCCCGGTCGCGATTGTCACACCGCTGACGCTGGGGCCGCTCAGGGTGACTGTCGCTATTTTCTGGGTAGTCGCGTCCCGGGTCACCCCGCTTATCGCCGTGGCGGGGACTTGGACGGTCGCGGATGCCGGGGTCAGGATTGCACAGGCCTGTCCGATGCATCCGGCCGGCATGCTGGTGGGGATATTAATGGTGCGGGCGACGGTGGCGGTGGATCCGGCCGCGTCCGTGACCGTGAACGAGGCGGCGGCGGTCCCGGTCGCGGCCGGGATGCCTGAGACAGCCCCGTCCGGGCTCACGGTGAGGCCGATCGGCAGCCCGGCGGCGGTCCAGGTCAGCGGCGCGATACCACCGGTGGCGGATATCTGGTCCAGGTATCGCGCTCCTGCGAGGCCGTCATGGAGTGCCCCGTCGCTGATCGTGAGCGGGTGCGTGACCCGGTAGAGCCGGTACATGAAGGCGGCCATGGCGTCCCGGTTGACGGCACCCAGGGGCCGGTAGGTTTTGCTGCCGTCGGGTTCTGTCCAGCCGGTGGAGATGCCCTGGGAGGCGAGCCAGGTGATCTGGCTGTAGAAGTGGTTGTCCGCCCCGACATCGGTAAACGAGATGCCCTGGGGTGTGTAGGCCGGGCTGCCAGCGAAACGGTACATGAAAGCGGCCATGGCGTCCCGGTTGACGGAGTTCAACGGCCGGTAGGTTTTGCTGCCGTCGGGTTCTGTCCAGCCGGTGGAGATGCCCTGGGAGGCGAGCCAAGTGATTTCCTTGTAGAACGGGGTGCCTGGCGGGACGTCCGTGAAAGGTGACGTGGCCGGGGCGGTGTAGCCGGGCGAGCCGGCGAGCCGGTACATGAAGGCGGCCATCGCGTCCCTGTTGACCGGCAACACGGGACCGTAGATCCTGGACCCGTCCGGCTGGACCCAGCCGGTGGAAATGCCTTCTCCGGACAGCCACGAGATTTCAGTGAAGAACGGGGCCCCTTCCGGCACGTCGGAAAAGGCCGCCGACGTGGTGACTGAGGGCTGGACTTCCCGGGCCGTGTTCATCGCCAGGGCCCTGCCCGGATGGCTGTTCGCCGTAGCGGCAGAGACCGGGATGGCAGCATTTGCCGGAATCGCACCTGCCATCAGGAACAGAACGACGAACGCGCTGATGAGAGCGACAGCGGACCGGAAAAAACCAAACCTCAACACAGGCGGTACCCCCACATACACCCGCCCATACAAGCGGTCCCCAGCGTCCCGTGATATTAGGGACGAGCCGATCATAAATGCTGACGAAGCACCCCGACACCAGCAGGAACGAAATCGGCCGGAATATGTCGC
>NZ_MTPV01000088.1:0-2408 GCF_002009585.1 Arthrobacter sp. SRS-W-1-2016
TAACTCGCGGGCCTCGCCCGCGGCCCGCCCCCTAATCCGACATTTGTGGGGTGGGGGGGTCCACACCGTGCCGTGGTGTGCCCCCCCCGCGGGGGGGGCGGGCGGGGGGGGGGGACCGCTAATGGCCCCCCCGCCCGTCAGGCAGTTGGGCTATTTGCTCGGCGCCGGGCTGGCGGTCTGCTCAGCCTTGGGCAGGTACTGCGTGGGCATCGGGGATCCCGGGAACCACTTCTGGTAGAGCTTCTCCCAGGTACCGTCTTCCATCGCCGCGGCCAGTCCCTTGTTCAGGGCATCCTTGAGGGCGGTCTTGTCCTTGGCCAACGCGAAGCCGGCCGGTGCGTCAAAGGACGGAATATCGGCCGCGCTGACCAGGCCGAACTGCTGTTCGTAGGACTTGGCGGCCTCGTAGTCAAGGAAGTGGGCGTCAGCCGAACCGCTGTTCACTGCCGAGATCGCGGAGTTGTTGTCCGGGAAGCGCACCAGGTTCGCGGTGGGGAAGTTCTTCACTGCGTAGGCCTCCTGCAGCGTGCCTTGGACCACGCCAAGACGCTTTCCGGCAAGGCTGCTGACATCCTTGATCCCTGAGGTCTTGGTCGTCAGGACGGTCAGGTATCCGGCGAGGTAGCCGTTGGAGAAGTCCACGGTCTGTTTACGCTTGTCCGTGATGCCGATGGCGGCGACGCCGACGTCGAACTGTCCGTTGGCGACGGCCGGCAGAATCGCCGAGAAGTCCTGTCCGGTGAAGACGACCTTCTCCACTCCGGCGCGGTGCGCGACATCTTTGAAGAGTTCGACGTCGAAACCTGTGAAGTTTCCAGTGGCGTCCGTGAACGTGTAGGGCTTTGCGTCTCCCAGGCTGGCCACGCGGATAGTGCCAGGTTCTATCAGGCCATAAGGGTTTCCGGCGGTCGACGACGAGGCAGGGGTCGATCCGCCACACCCGCTCAGTGCCAGGAGGGCTGCGACAGCAGCCGCAACGATCACTCCGGGGCGGAAGTTCAGTCGTTTAGTCACAGCAAATTTTCCAATCATGAGAAGCGAAGCGGCCTTAAAGCCTTACGGAATTCCCCTTGCTGAGTCCGGTCTCAGTAGCTAGGATTGAGACCGGACTCACAGGGGGTTGCAAAAAATGTAACCCAAGGCACACTGGCCGTCAAGGCCCGTTCGGAAGGCATGCATGAGCAGCAATGGTTCGAGGCGGCGCGAGATTACCGTTGCCGACGTCGCGAAGGCGGCACAGGTGTCCAAGGCCCAGGCCGCCCGGGCCCTGGGAAATTACGGGGCCGTCAGCGAGGATGTCCGGAGCCGCGTGCTAGCGGCGGCAGAGGAACTTTCCTACCGGCCGAACGAACTGGCCCGCAGCATGAACACGGGGAAATCCAACACGATCGGGGTCGTGGTGGGTGATATTGAGAACCCTCACTTCGGACTCGCGACGCGGGGCATTACGGACACTGCCAAGAAGAGCGGCTACAACGTCATCCTGATCAACACAGACGAGGAACTCACCGCGGAAACCGAAGCGGTCCAGGTCTTGCTCGATAAGCGCGTGGACGGACTGATCGTGGCGCCGGCGTCGTCCGTTGAAACGAAACATTTACAGGACGTTCACGAGTCCGGGCGGCCGTTGGTGCTCCTGGACCGAAAAGCCGAGGGGTTGGACGTGGAGACCATCGCGGTAAGCATGACTGGGATTTCCTACGAATCCACGCGGTATCTCCTTCAGGCCGGCCACCGCAGGATCGCGTTTGTCTCCACACTCAAGACCGGCTCTCCGTACCGGTCTGGAATGGTGCTGGATTCTTCGCAGATCTCCGAGCGGCTTGAGGGCATGGAGCGCGCCTTCTCCGAAATAGGATTGACGCTCCCGGAGGACCACGTGCGGCTCAACGCTGGCGACGCGGATTCGATCCGGAATATCACCCGCGGGCTCTTGCTCATGCCCGAGCCGGTCACTGCCATTGTGGCGTCCGACGGCCTCATAGCACTCAGCGTCGTCGAAGCCATTCAGGAGCTGGGCCTCTCGATCCCCGAGGATGTTTCGTTCCTGATGTATGACGACTTTTCCTGGACACGCCTGACGAGCCCGCCCCTGACCGTCGTTTCCCAGCCTGTGTACGAAATGGGCGTGGCCGCTGCCGGCGCCCTGATCCGGCAAATCGAGGGCCGGAAGCCTGTGGCCAACGGACCCGGGTTCTCCGCCCGGCTGATCCGGCGCGGTTCGGTCGCAATGCCACGTATTGCGAGGGTTTAGATCCATTCGGCAAACTGCGATGGCGGGCCGGGCGGGCGGGCCCGGGGGGCCGGGGGGGGCGGGGGGGGCGGCCGGCGGGGGGGCCCCCGGGGGGGCGCGGGCGGGGGGGGGGGGCCCCCCGCCCCGGGGGGGGCGGGGGTGGGGTGTGCGGGGC
>NZ_MTPV01000086.1:0-2098 GCF_002009585.1 Arthrobacter sp. SRS-W-1-2016
ACCGGCACCATCGTCATCCCCGGGTGCCCCGCATTCAGCGTTGTGTCTTGCCAACCGAATGTCTCGTCAAAAGATCGACTAATGAGAGAGTTCGACCGTTCTTCCGGGGCCGGAAGGGCCTTGCTTGGACGCTGGCCACGCTATGAGGGTGTGCTTGTGCTGGGGGTCTACGCCGGGCTGATGATCTTGGGCGCGAAGGTGCTCGGCGGACCGGAGCGGAACCACCGTTGGCCCGTGTTGCTCCGTGCTTTGGCAGGGGTGTCCGTCGTTTTAGCCCTCGTCTCGTTGCTGGAGTCAGTGGGGCTGCGTCCTCTGGGCGGTGCTGCGGACCTCCGCCCTGGAGCGACGCTGGGGAACGCCTCCGACCAGGGGTTGGTGGGCCTGATGATCACCGCCGTGCTCGCGCTGCCGGCCATCCGGGGCCATCGCGTCAACTGGTTTCTTTCCGCAGGCTGTGTTGCAGCTGTGTTCACGACCGTCCTCTCGGGATCAAGGGCAGCGCTCCTGGGCCTGGTTGTTGCGAGCATCATCCTCGTACTTGGAGTCGTGCTGGGAGAGAGACGCATCGACCGGCGGATCTTTGCGACGGTGATCTGTACCGTGGTGGGGGCAGGACTTCTGATCCTTCTCGTTCCCGGGCTGCGGGAACGGCTGATGACCGGCTCCACGATAACCGGTCGCTGGCTTCTTTGGGGGCAGTCACTGAAAATGGCCGCAGACCACCCCTGGACCGGAGTGGGACCGAGCGGCTTCGTCGACGTCTTCCCGGCTTATCAAAACCAGCAATGGGCCATCCAAACAGGCGGAGACTTCCCGCCGGACTCCCCGCACCTTTGGCTCCTTCAGGCATTACTGGCGGGTGGGATTCCGCTACTCCTTGCGGCCCTGCTGCTGGGGGTGTCGGTCCTGGCCGCTGCTGTTCACCGCATCCGCACCGCGGATAATCCGCAACGAACCCAGCTGATCGGGTCTTTCGCAGCTATAGCCGGATACTGCGCGGGACTGCTGACAGGCTTCACCTCCCCGGGCACCACTCCGCTCGCTGTCTTCCTTTGCGGGGGACTTATCGCCACAACCGCCCAACAAGCTCCATTACTGACGGGAAAATTGGGTCTTGCTGTTGAAAGACTGCGGTCCGGTCGTGTTCGCTTCGCTTTGGGGGTGGGTGCCGTTGCCGCGGGTTTAGCCATCGCGCTGCCGGCAACGGCCGCGGAATGGCCAATGGACGCGGGAGCCCGCTTGGCCCGAGACGGCGACATCGCCGGAGCGGAAGATCAATTCCAGGCCGCGTACTCACTGAGGCCCTGGGACAGCGACACAGCCCTGCTCGCGGCCCAGGCATTCGCCGGGCCAGCCTCCGACGGAAACCCTGAAGCGGCCGCCCGGGCCTTAAAGTGGGCAAAAATCTCCCTGGCCCGAACACCGGGCTCGATCGAAGCCGGTCTGGCCCTGTCCATCGGTTATATGCATACCGGAAACCTCCAGACCGCTAAAGATCACCTCGATACCCTCATCGCCCGCGCCCCCTACACCACAGCGCTCTACATCCAACGTGGCGTGGCGAACTTCGGACTCGGCGAACCCACGCAGAGTCTTACCGATCTGCAGACCGCCGCATCACAATCACCGTCTTCACCACTGCCATGGTCGATCATGGCCGGCATTTACGATCGAATCGGCGACCACGACAAGGCAGCAGCAGCACGAGTCCAGGCCGACCAGATAAGTCGCCAGTAACGACCCGCCGACGACGCCGTGACCATTACCGATCAATGCAGGTGCGCGTAGCCCAAATGGAACGAACCAATCCAATCGAAGGCGCAGCCCGTGCCTGCCGCTGCTGAAGGCAACGGTAAAAGAATCGGCCGGCTTATCGCGGCACCGCCCGGGGCTGCACCCCCAACGGTCCGAACGCCTGGCCGACCGCACTGGAGATAGCAAAATCTGCGTCGCCGCCCCAAACAAAGGACGCGATGTGGGCACGGTTTTGCGTTCTCGAGGGGTTCGGCGTGTCTAGAACGAGGGTCTCCCGCATCTTTTCGGACCAGCCGGAAAGCATCATGGCGATCTGATCTGCTCTCTCCGCGATTTTCGGGCA
>NZ_MTPV01000063.1:0-1691 GCF_002009585.1 Arthrobacter sp. SRS-W-1-2016
ATGGACGTTTGGCCAGGATCCGCATACCCGTTGGGTGCCACTTTCGATGGCACGGGAACGAACTTCGCGTTGTTCAGCGAGAAGGCGGAGAAGGTGGAGTTGTGTCTCTTCGATGACGACGGGGAAGAAGTTTCCTACACCGTCAGCGAGGTGGACGGCTATGTTTGGCATTGCTACCTTCCGCATGTCCAGCCCGGACAGAAGTATGGCTACCGGGTGCACGGTCCGTATGATCCTGCCGCCGGGCAGCGGTTCAATCCCAACAAGCTCCTCCTGGACCCTTACGCCAAGGCCATCCACCGGCAGATCGACTGGGATCCGGCGCTTTTCTCTTACAACATGGGTGATCCGGACTCCCGTAACGACAAGGACTCCGCGCCCCACATGATGTTGGGTGTGGTCATCAATCCGTTCTTCGATTGGGACGGTGACCACCTTCCGCGGATCCCGTACCACCGGTCCGTGATTTACGAGGCGCACGTCAAGGGCCTGACCCAGCTGCACCCGGAGGTTCCGGAGGAACAGCGCGGCACCTATGCCGGCGTCGCCCACCCGGCCGTGATTTCCCATCTGCAGAAGCTCGGGGTCACGGCGATCGAGCTGATGCCGGTGCACCAGTTCACGAACGACGGCATCCTGCAGGACAAGGGGTTGAACAACTACTGGGGTTACAACACGATCGGGTTCTTCGCCCCGCACAACAGCTACAGTTCCAAGGGCGATACCGGCCAGCAGGTCCAGGACTTCAAGGCCATGGTGCGTTCCCTTCACCGGGCCGGCATCGAGGTCATTCTTGACGTGGTGTACAACCACACGGCCGAGGGCAACCATTTGGGCCCCACGCTGTCCTTCAAGGGCATCGACAACTCCGCGTACTACCGTCTGATGGACGGTGACGAGAAGCATTACATGGACTACACGGGTACGGGCAACTCGTTGAACGTGCGCAGTCCGCATTCGTTGCAGTTGCTGATGGATTCGCTGCGTTACTGGGTCACGGAAATGCATGTGGATGGTTTCCGCTTCGATCTGGCGTCCACGCTGGCCCGTGAGTTCTATGATGTGGACAAGCTGTCCACGTTCTTCGAACTCATCCAGCAGGATCCGGTGGTCTCCCAGGTCAAGCTGATCGCCGAGCCGTGGGACGTCGGTCCGGGCGGCTACCAGGTGGGCAACTTCCCGCCGCAGTGGACGGAATGGAACGGCAAGTACCGGGACACGGTGCGTGACTTCTGGCGCGGCGAGCCTTCGACCCTGGGCGAGTTCGCCTCGAGGTTGACGGGTTCGGCGGACCTTTACGAGCATTCCGGGCGGCGCCCGGTGGCCTCCATCAACTTCGTCACGGCCCACGACGGCTTCACCTTGGCTGACCTGGTGTCCTACAACGAGAAGCACAACGAGGCGAACGGCGAAGGCAACAACGACGGCGAATCGCACAACCGTTCCTGGAACTGCGGTGTTGAAGGGCCAACGGAGGATCCGAAGGTCCTGGGCCTGCGTGCCCGCCAGCAGCGGAACTTCATCGCCTCCATGCTCTTGTCCCAGGGTGTTCCGATGCTGCTGCATGGTGACGAGCTCGGCCGGACGCAGCGGGGCAACAACAATGGCTATTGCCAGGACTCCGAGCTGACGTGGATCAACTGGGACAGCGTGGACCAGCCGCTGGTGGAGTTCACGGCCGCGGTCAGCGC
>NZ_MTPV01000025.1:0-1578 GCF_002009585.1 Arthrobacter sp. SRS-W-1-2016
CGGCGACTTCGGCTTGGACTTCCTTGAGGGCTTGGGTGTGTCCGCCGAGTTGTTCGAGTTCGTGGGCGAGTTCGGCCAGTTCCGCGCCGCCGGCCATCTGGGCGGTGAGTTCGTCCAGGGTGATGTCCTTCTTGTCGTAGTAGCCGATCGACTTGCCGCGTTTGAGCAGCAGGAACCGGTCCCCGACGGGGAAGGCGTGGTGCGGGTTGTGCGTGATGAAAATGACGCCCAATCCCCGGTCGCGGGCCTGCAGGATGTAGCGGAGCACGACGCCGGACTGCTTCACGCCCAGCGCCGCGGTGGGTTCGTCCAGGATCAGCACTTTCGCCCCGAAATACACGGCGCGGGCGATCGCGACGCATTGGCGTTCACCGCCGGAGAGCTGGCCGATGGGCTGTTCCACATCGCGCAGGTCGATGCCCATCTCGGCCAGTTCCTTCAGGGTGATGTCCTTCATTTTCTGCACGTCCATGGACTTGAACGGCCCGAACCCGGTGGTCAGTTCCGAGCCGAGGAAGAAGTTCCGCCAGATCGGCATCAACGGCACCACGGCCAGGTCCTGGTACACGGTGGCGATCCCGGCGTCCAGGGCGTCCCGGGGCGAGTTGAACTTCCGCTCTTCCCCCATGATCTTCAACACCCCGGCGTCGTGCTGGTGCAGGCCGGCGATGATCTTGATCAGCGTGGACTTGCCGGCACCGTTGTCCCCCAGCACGCACGTGACGCGGCCGTTGTCCACGGCCATGGTCACGTCGCGCAGGGCGATGATGTTCCCGTAGTGCTTGCCCACCGCGTCCAGGGAGAGCAGGTGCACGGGGGTGTGGGTCAGCGGGTCCTTCTCCTCGCGCAGCAGGGTCTGCTGGTCGATCTGTTTGGCATTCATGTTCTTGCGCCCTTCTACTTCAGCTCTGCGCGGCGTTTGACGATGAGGTTCACGATGGTGGCCAGCAGCAGCATCAGGCCCAGGAAGAACTTGAACCAGTCCGGGTTCCACTGCGCGTACACGATGCCCTTGTTCGCCATCCCGAAGATGAACGCACCGATCGCACCGCCCACCGCGGACCCGTACCCGCCGGTGAGCAGGCAGCCGCCGATGACCGCGGCGATGATGTACAGGAACTCGTTGCCCACACCCTCCCCGGACTGCACCGCGTCGAACGCGAAGAGGTTGTGCATGCCCAGGATCCAGCCGCAGAACCCGACCGCCATGAACAAGCCGATCTTCGTCTTCGTCACCGGCACACCCACGGCGCGGGCCGCGTTCGCGTCCCCGCCCACGGCGAAGATCCAGTTGCCCACCTTCGTGCGCAGCAGCACCCAGGACGCGACCGCGACCAGGATGATCCAGAAGAACACCGTGATCTTCACCTCGACCCCGCCGATGCTGATCGAGGACGCGAACACCGCATGGGCCGAATCGAAACCATCCAGCTTCGAAATCGACGGCGACGACACCGACCCCCCGATCAGGCGCGTCAACGCCAGGTTCAGGCCCGTGAGCATCAGGAACGTCGCCAGCGTCACGATGAACGACGGCAGCTTCGTCTTGACCAGGATCCACCCATTGATGAAACCGAT
>NZ_MTPV01000047.1:0-1541 GCF_002009585.1 Arthrobacter sp. SRS-W-1-2016
GCCGTGGCGGCGCTGAGGTCGCTGGCGGAGAAAGCGGCCGACGACGTCGGAGGCCCGGGTTTCCAGGAGGCTGTCGCGTTCGCGTCCGGGGTGGAGGAACTTTCCCGGACCCTGGATTATCTCCAACTGGCCGCCGCTGCCGGGCTGGACGCGGCCCGGAACGATGAACCCGCGAGCCCGCAGGGCTGGACCACCGGCTGGGCAGCCGACGCCCAGACGGGCTCCGGCACGGACACGGGCTCCGGCGCGGACACGGGCTCCAGCACGGTGGAGGCGGGGAGCGCGCGGGGCGGGGAGTTCAGGTCCACGGCCGAGCATCTGCGGTCGTTGCTGCGGATCAGTGCCGCCGACGCCAGGCGCCGGCTCGCGCTGGCCCGGGAGCTGTTGCCGGGCCGGAGCCTCAGCGGACAACCGGTCCCTGCAAGGCACGGGGAAACGGCCGCGGCGGTGGCGTCCGGGGTGATCGGCTCCGCCTCGGCCGGGGTCATCACGATGGCCGTGGCGAAGGTGCGTCCGCTGTGCGCCCCGGAGAAGGCCGCGGAAATGGAACACGCCCTGGCCCGGACCGCGGCGGAAAACGACCAGGACTTCCTGGCCAGGGTGGCCCGGCGCTGGGTCGAGGCGATCGACCAGGACGGCCCGGAACCGTCCGAAGAATCCCTCCGCCACCACCAAGGAGCGTTCCTGCGCCGTCCCAAGCACGGCCTCGCGCACGTGGAAATCTTCGCCACCGCCGAGCAATACGAACAGCTGCTCACGGTCATGAACACCGCCGCCAACCCCCGCACCCGCACACCCCAAGGCACCGAACCCCAGAGCACAGCACCCCGCGGCACAGTACCCGCCTGCACGGAACCTTCCGGCGGTTTCTTCGCCGATTCGACCCCCGATTCCTGCGCCGATCCGTCCGGCGGGGCGCCGGAGAGTACCGGGCCGCTGGACCGGCGGTCGAGGGCGCAGAAGCTCCTGGACGGCCTGGTCGGCGCCTGCCGGCTCGCCCTGGCCACGGGGTCGCTGCCCGCCACGGGCGGCCACCGCCCGCAGATCCTGGCCACCATCGACCAACGCGACCTCTTCCCCCAAGCAAGCCGGCAGGACCGCGCCACCGGGTCCTTCGGCGCCACCGGGTCCTTCACGTTCACCGGGCCCGTGCCGGCCGGGACGTTGCGGAAGATCGCCTGCGACGCGGACATCATCCCCGTGGTCCTGGGCGGTGAGGGCCAGGTCCTGGACATCGGACGGGCCTCACGGGTCTTCCCGCCGCATATCCGCAAGGCCATCACGGCCCGGGACAAGGGCTGCGCTTTCCCCGGATGCACCATGCCGGCCCCGTGGTGCGAGGCCCACCACATCGAGTACTGGTCCCGCGGCGGAGTCACGAGCACCGCGAACGGGACCTTGCTCTGCGGCCATCACCACCATCTGATCCACAAGGAAGACTGGCACATCCAGGTCCGCAACGGCATCCCCTGGTTCATCCCGCCACCCCACACCGACCCGCAGCGGAAACCCCGAAGAAACCACTACTTCCAAATATGAGC
>NZ_MTPV01000093.1:0-1493 GCF_002009585.1 Arthrobacter sp. SRS-W-1-2016
CCCAACTAATACAAAAGTAGGGGTGGATCAGGCTGCGGTGACCGGAGTGATCGTGACGTCGTAGCCGAGGCTGTTGAGCTGCTTGATGGCGTTGTTCTTGGCGCGGGTCGGGTTGATGCGGGTGAAGTGGTCAGCTCCGGGCTCGTTGTAGCACTCGCCGTTGGCGAGCATGTGCCAGGCTGCGGTGAGGATGGAATGCTCGACGGCGACGAGGGCTTTGTTGCGTCCGCTTCGGGCCGTGATGCGGTGGTATCTCGCGGCGAGGTAGGTGTTCTTGGACCGTGCGGCCGCCATAGCCGCGATGCCGAGGGCTCCCTTGAGGTATTTGTTCCCGGGCAGGATGTGCGCGGATTTGATCCGTCCGGCGGATTCGTTCGCGCCGGGACAGACGCCGGCCCAAGACGCGAGCCGGGCGGGGGTTTCGAACACGGCCATGTCCGCTCCGGTTTCGGCGATGATCACCTCGGCGACCCTACGGGAGACTCCGGGGATGGCGGCCAGGGCTTCCCTGGCGTCGCGAAAGGGTTCCATCGCCTCCTCGATCCGTGCCGTGAGGGCCTCGATGACCCGGGTGTGGGTGTCGATTTGGTCCAGGTGCAGGCGGACCATGAACGCGTGGTGGGGTTTGAACCGGCCGGTGAGCGCGTCGATGAGGGCCGGGATCTTCGAGCGCAGCATGCCCCGGGCCATCCCGGCCAGCACCTCTGGGTTGCGTTCTCCGTTGATGAGGGCCTCGAGTATGTTCCGGGAGGAGACCCCTGTCAGATCCGAGACCACCGAGGAGAGCTTGATCCCGGAACTCTCTAGGAACTTCTCCAGCCGCTGGATCTCCCGGGCCCGGTCGCGGGTGGCGATCGCACGGGCCCGGGTCAGGTCCCTGAGCTCACGGATCGGTTCCGGCGGCACGAACGAGGCCCGCAACAACCCGAAAGCGGCCAACTGCGCCAGCCAGGCCGCGTCGGAGACGTCCGTCTTGCGGCCGGGGACGTTCCGGGCCGCCTTGGCGTTGACGAGCATCACCGGCAGCGTCTCCTCCATCAGGTAGTAGAAGGGCTTCCAGTAATCACTGGTCGCTTCCATCACCACCGTGCTCACATGTTCGCGTTCCAGGAACTCACGCAGCTCCAGGATCTGATGCGTGTTCGCGGCCCAGGTCGTAACCGTTGATGTGTAGGTCCCGGCCCGCGGGCCCGGGACCCGCACGCAGACTTTCGCGTCGCGTTTGGAGATATCCAACCCCGCGGCCCGCTCGTGAACAATGTCCATAACGACTTCCCTCCAACACCCTCAGACGGCCATCTACTGTGTCCGTCTCGGGGAGGACAGGGAAAATATTCAGGAATCTAATACCCGTGCTTCACAGCAACAATCCACGGTTCCCGTGGAAGTCCTCCACGCCACGCTAACTCACGGACTCAAGGCACCAAGTTGGGTCGGCGTTCACCGAGACGAACACCTCCATGATCACCGAGCCGCCCGGAGAGAGCCAGAGT
>NZ_MTPV01000016.1:0-1431 GCF_002009585.1 Arthrobacter sp. SRS-W-1-2016
CTCATCTCGATCCCCAGCCTGGTCGGCGCCACGCTGCGTATCCCCTACACCTTCATGGTTCCGAGGTTCGGCGGCCGCAACTGGACCATCGTCTCGGCCCTCCTGCTGCTGATCCCGACGGCGGGCCTCGCCTTGTGTGTCTCAAACCCCGGCACCCCGTTCGGCGTCATGCTGCTGGTCGCCGGCCTCGCTGGCTTCGGCGGCGGCAACTTCGCCAGCTCGATGGCAAACATCACCTTCTTCTACCCTGCCCGTGAAAAGGGTTGGGCGCTGGGCCTGAACGCCGCGGGCGGAAACCTCGGTGCCGCCGTCGCGCAGCTTGTCGTCCCGATCGCCGTCACCGTCCTGGCCGCCGGGACCGTCAACCTGCCCATGGCCGGCCTCATCTGGATTCCCCTCATTCTTGTCGCTGCGTTCGGCGCCTGGAAGTACATGAACAACCTCACCAGTGCCAAGGGTGACGTCGCAGGCTCCATCGCCGCACTCAAGGAACCGCATCTGTGGGTCATGGCTTTCCTGTACATCGGCACCTTCGGCTCGTTCATCGGCTTCTCCGGAGTCTTCCCCAAGCTCATCAAGGACTACTTTCCGGCCTTTTCGTCCATGCACCTCGGCGCGGTTGTCCTCTCGCTCGCCTTCCTTGGTCCGCTGGTCGGCTCCCTTGCCCGTCCCTACGGCGGACGCATGGCCGACCGCATGGGCGGAGCCCGCATGACCGTCACGGCGTTCGCGGCGATGGCGGTCATCACGTTGACCATGATCTGGACCCTTCCCCTCAAGAACTTCTGGCTCTTCCTGGTCCTGTTCCTGTTCCTCTTCACGGCAAGCGGCTTTGGAAACGGCGCCACCTACCGCATGATCCCGGTCATCTTTGCCACGTCCAGCCGGGCAGCGCTCTCCGGTGCAAAGCCCGCCGAAACGGCCCGGCTCGCGGCTTCTTCCCTCGGCCTGATCTCGGCGATCGGCGCTTACGGCGGATTCGTCATCCCCCAGGTGCTCAACGCGTCCAGCGCTTCCGGCTCCTACACCCCGGCGTTCTATGGCTTCGTCGGCGCCTACGTGCTGATGCTCATCGTCTGCTGGGCCTGCTACCTCCGGAAGGCCAACCGTAACGCGATGGGACACATCTAATATGCCCAATGGCGCCAACACCCACTGCCCGTATTGTGCGCTGCAGTGCGCCATGACCCTGACCCCGGCGGCGCCCTCGGCGCAGCCGGGGTCAGGGGTTGCGCAGCCGGGGTCAGACCCCGCTCCCACGGCAAAAGCGCTTCCGCTCCTGGAAGTAGCCGGCCGCGACTTCCCCACCAACCGGGGCGGGCTGTGCCGCAAGGGCTGGACATCGCCGTCGTTGTTGAACCACAGCGGACGCGTCACGGAACCCATGCTCAAAGGGTCCGACGGCGTCCACCGGCCGGTTACGTGGGACCA
>NZ_MTPV01000082.1:0-1325 GCF_002009585.1 Arthrobacter sp. SRS-W-1-2016
AACAATGAAGATGGAGTTGCGGCTCCGGGCGGGTCTGACTTGCTGAATAACTGACGTGCTCTCGGGCATTGTCCTGACACCGACGGGTCGGCTCGTGCCGGGGTCGCGCTCGTTTCGGGTGGCCGGACCGGGCGGGACGTGACTTCATAGGACCTTGCTCGATCAATGACTCGTCATTGTTGTGTCCGCCCGGCCTGGCGAGGTCATCCCTCATCGAAGGGAGACACCACCAGCATGAGCAACAACGCGCAGACGACGCAAGCAGTGATCGTCATCGGAGGCATCGACGCGCACGCCGACACTCATCATGTCGTCGCGCTCGATACGACCGGGAAGATACTCGGCGATCACCCTTTTCCCGCTTCATCACGCGGATATCGTGACGCGCTGGACTGGTTGGCAAAGTTCGGGTTGATTGACAAGATCGGCGTCGAATCCACCGGTTCGTATGCGGCCGGCATCACACGGTTCCTCCTCGAATCAGGTGTCGATGTCGTGGAAGTCAACCAGCCCCACCCGCACCTGAGAGCGCGCCGCGGCAAAGACGATTCGATCGACGCTGAAGCAGCAGCGCGCAAGGCGCTCTCGGGGCAGGCCACCGCGATCCCGAAGGTCACCACAGGTATTGTCGAGTCGATCCGTGTGCTGCGCTTGGCCCGGGAATCCGCGGTTCGTTCCCGCACGAGAACGATCGTCCAACTGCGCAGTCTTCTAGTCACAGCACCTGCGCAGCTGCGGGAGCAGCTCACGGAACGGTCCGCAGCCGTGCTCGTGGCACGATGCGCGGGCTTGCGGCCTGATCTGGATCGTCTTGATGACCCGCTTCAAGCCACCAAGCGTGCACTGCGCGCCCTGGCCCGGAGGATCCAGATGCTCGACGAGGAGATCAACGAGACCGACGCCTCACTCAAACAGCTCGTCGAGCGCACCGCGCCGACGCTGACGTCCAAGCTCGCGATCGGGCCAGGGCACGCCGCGCAGCTGTTGATCACCGCCGGGCAGAACATTCAGCGGGTCCACTCCGAGGCCGCATTCGCCAGACTCTGCGGCGTCGCACCGATCCCGGTTTCCTCCGGCAAGACGCAACGCATGCGCCTGCACCGAGGCGGTGATCGTCAAGCCAACGCCGCGCTCCACATGATCGCAGTCTGCCGGATGCGCTACCACC
Source organism: Arthrobacter sp. SRS-W-1-2016 (assembly GCF_002009585.1). Classification (NCBI taxonomy): domain Bacteria; kingdom Bacillati; phylum Actinomycetota; class Actinomycetes; order Micrococcales; family Micrococcaceae; genus Arthrobacter; species Arthrobacter sp. SRS-W-1-2016. Next base: position 1,169 of record NZ_MTPV01000082.1, read on the forward strand.
AGCCCACCATCGACTACGTCAAGCGACGCCTCGCTGACGGACTGTCGAAGAAGGACGTGCTCCGATGCCTCAAACGCTTCATTGCCCGGGAGGTCTATCACGACCTGAAAACCGACCTTGGACTCACTTGACATCTATAGGACCGTCGGTGTGTGGG
>NZ_MTPV01000070.1:0-1295 GCF_002009585.1 Arthrobacter sp. SRS-W-1-2016
GGTGAGTTTCTTCATTTGGTGGGTCGCGTTGCGGCCCTCGAAGTGGGGTCCGAGTCCGTAGCCCTTGACGGTCTTGGCCAGGATCACGGTGGGTTTGCCCTTGAACTCGACCGCGGCCTTGTACGCGGCGTAGACCTTGCGGTAGTCGTGGCCGCCGCGTTTGAGGTTCCAGATCTGGTTGTCGTCCAGGTCCGCGACCATGTCCTTGGTCGCCGGGGTTTTCCCGAAGAAGTGTTCCCGGACGAACCCGCCGGATTCGGCCTTGTAGGTCTGGTAGTCCCCGTCGACGGTTTCGTTCATGATCTTCACCAGGGACCCGTCGGTGTCTTTGGCCAGGAGCTCATCCCATTCCCGGCCCCAGACGACCTTGATGACGTTCCAGCCCGCGCCGCGGAAGAACGCCTCCAGTTCCTGCATGATCTTCCCGTTGCCCCTCACCGGCCCGTCCAGGCGCTGGAGGTTGCAGTTGATCACGAAGTTCAGGTTGTCCAGGTTCTCGTTCGCGGCGAGCTGGAGCAGGCCGCGGGACTCGGGCTCGTCCATTTCCCCGTCGCCCAGGAACGCCCAGACCTGCTGATCGGAGGTGTCCTTGACGCCGCGGTCGTGCAGGTAGCGGTTGGACTGGGCCTGGTAGATCGCGTTCATCGGGCCGATGCCCATGGACACGGTGGGGAATTCCCAGAACGAGGGCATCAGGCGCGGGTGCGGGTAGGAGGAGAGCGCGTGGCCCTGCTTGGACTTTTCCTGCCGGAACCCGTCCAGGTCCTCCTCCGAGAGCCGGCCTTCCATGAACGCCCTGGCGTACATGCCCGGGGACGCGTGTCCCTGGAAGAAGACCTGGTCCCCGCCGGAGGGGTGGTCCTTGCCGCGGAAGAAGTGGTTGAAGCCGACCTCGTACAAGGTCGCGGCCCCGGCATAGGTGGAGATGTGCCCGCCCACCCCGATGTCGGCCCGCTGCGCCCGGTGCACCATCACGGCCGCGTTCCAGCGCATGTACGCCCGGTACCGGCGCTCGAACTCCTCGTTGCCCGGGAATTCCGCTTCCTGGTCCGCCGGGATCGTGTTCACGTAATCGGTGGTGGTCACCATCGGCACCCCCACCGACTGGGACCCCGCCCGCTGAAGCAGGCTGCGCATGATGAACTGCGCCCGCTCCGTGCCCTGCTCCCTGATCAACGCATCCAAAGACTCAACCCACTCGGCAGTCTCTTCCGGATCACGATCAGGCAGCTGGGAAGTCAACCCGCTAAGGATGTGTGAGGTCTCTTCTCCTGCAGCCACGTCCAACCTCTCTT
>NZ_MTPV01000092.1:0-1287 GCF_002009585.1 Arthrobacter sp. SRS-W-1-2016
GGGTTATAGGACAAAACGTGTGTAAATCCCGGGCGCGTCATGATCGTCCTGCCCAGCCTGTGCGGTGCCAGAGTCCTTCGTCGGCGCTGAGGCCGGTGCTGTAGAGCTCGGGGCCGGGTTGCTGCTCCGCCAGGGTGGCTTTGGGCTTGGGCGGATTGTGGTGGCGGGCTTTGATGAGCTTGGCTGGCGGCAGGGGCCGTTCGCTGTGCAGGTAGAGGTACCACTCGATCGCACGCTTCTGATGTTCCTCGCTCATGCCCCGGTGGGCGCGTAGCAGGAGCCGGAGCTGGGCGTTCGTTCCGCCTTCGATCCGGTTGGTTGTCGAGGCGATGTCCAGCCCGGCGTATTCCCCTCCCAGATACGTGAAGAGCGTGCCAGCCTGTCCGAGACGTTCCAAGAGCCGGTAGGCCTTGCGGAGCCTGTCGTGCGTGTACCACCAGGCCTGGTTTGCCCGGACCCATCCCGGGACCATGGCGGTCGTTGAGCGGTAGGTGCGGGCTTTGACCAGATGCCCGTGCTGTTGATGCCAGTCATTGAGTCCCGCAAGCCAGGCTGCGGCCTCCGCCGGGGCCTTGATCCTCGTCAGGGCCCGCCCCAGCCGCAGCAATGCCTTGCCCGCGTCGGTTCTGGGCCGGCAGGTCAGGTAGGTGCGCACGTTGCGCTGGACGTGGACCAGGCAGCGCTGCACAGCGGTTCCGGACCAGCACTCGGATAAGGCCGCGGCGATCCCGGAGCCACCGTCAGTGATCACGACCCGCGGGGCCGGGAAGCGTTCCAGCAACGCAGCCCACGCAGCCTTTTTCTCGGTGTCACACCACTGCCAGCCCAGCACGTAGTCACCGGAGACAGCGATCAGGCAGCACCACGAGCCGACGTAGATCCCATCGACCTGGATCTGGTCATGGATCTCTCCGGTGACCGGGATCCGCGGGACGACGTTCCAGCACCACGACGTGCGCCGACGGAATGACCTGGCCGTGCCGAGCGGAGCAGTCCGTGCCTGGCTCGAGGTGCCCATCAACCAGCCAAGGAACGCCTCCAGCTCGGAGCGCCGGCTTACATCAGGGCGTTCACGCGAACGGCTCGCACCGCATCCCAAGCACCGGTAGCGCTGCTTGCCGGCCGCCGTTTTCCCGTTCCGTACCAGCGCCTGACCGCAGACCAAACATTCCAGAGATATGCAAGCACCCCAGCCACCCTAAGCTCCCAAAGCTTAGCTATCCCGGAATTCGCCCGCCAACACTGGGAAGCAACCCCATCCCATACACACGTTTTGTCCTATAACCC
>NZ_MTPV01000089.1:0-1117 GCF_002009585.1 Arthrobacter sp. SRS-W-1-2016
TGTACTGCCCAGGGACATTGGTTGAAGTCGTGTGAGAACACGGCATAGATTTCCGGCATGACGAAGGCCTCCCGGTGTGGAGTGGAGCTGTCTAAGAAACCGCTGCACACCCAGGAGGCCTTCGTGTCCCACGCTAACGCAACACTGACCCCAAAAACCCGTTTGAAACTCGCCAAATTGGTCGTTCACGAGCACTGGACGATCTCCGAGGCGGCGAAGATGTTCATGGTGTCCTGGCCGACCGCCAAACGCTGGGTCCAGCGCTACCTCGACCACGGAGCCGCGGGCATGCAGGACAGGTCCTCACGGCCGCACCATAGCCCGGCCAGGACACCGCAGGCGTTGGTGAAACGCATCGTTGCCCTGCGGTTACGCAAGCGGCTGGGCCCGGTACAGATCGCCGGACTCCTGGGCATTGCGGCATCGACCGTGCACGCCGTCCTGGTCCGCTGCCGGATCAACAGGCTGCGCTACATCGACCGGCACACGGGAGAACCGATCCGCCGTTACGAGCACGCAGCCCCCGGGGAGATGCTGCACGTAGATGTCACCAAGTTCGGCAACATCCCCGACGGCGGAGGCCACCGGTACCTGGGCCGGCATGAAGGCGGAAGGAACTCCCGGACCTCGGCCGCGCGCACCGGCCTGACCCGTTCCAGCAAACACCCCAGGAACGGCACCGCCTTCGTGCACACGGTCCTGGATGACTACTCCCGCGTCGCCTACGCCGAAATCCACCACGACGAGAAGGCCGTGACCGCCATCGCCGTGCTGCGCCGAGCCGTGGACTGGTTCGCCGACCGCGGCATCACCACCAAACGCGTGCTCTCCGATAACGGATCCGCCTACGTCTCCGGGGCCTGGTCGGACGCCTGCGCCGAACTGGGCATCACACCGAAACGCACACGACCCTACCGGCCCCAGACCAACGGAAAAATTGAACGGTTCCATCGGACCCTCAACGATGGCTGGGCCTACGCGAAGTTCTACGGAACCGAAACAGCCCGCCGCGAGGCCCTCCCCGGCTGGATCCACTACTACAATCACCACAGGCCCCACACCGCCACCGGGAACAAACCACCCGTCAGCCGGCTAACCAACCTCCCTGGGCAGTACA
>NZ_MTPV01000069.1:0-1009 GCF_002009585.1 Arthrobacter sp. SRS-W-1-2016
ACGACGATGGAGTGGGTGTCGTTTTTGAAGAAGCGTCGTGCGGCTTGGCGGGTGTCGGAGAATCCGAAGCCGTCGGCGCCGAGGGAGGCGAATTCGTTGGGGATGAATTGGCGGATCTGGTCCGGGACGGCCTTCATGTAGTCGGTGACGGCGATGACCGGTCCGGTGGCGCCTGCGAGTTGCTGGGCGACGAACGGGGTGCGGGGTTCTTCGCCGGGGTTCAGGAAGGCGTGTTCTTCGGCGGCGAGTCCGTCGCGTCGGAGTTCGTTCCAGGAAGTCACGGACCAGACGTCCGCGGAGACGCCCCAGTCCTGGGCGAGGACTTTCTGGGCTTCCAGGGCCCAGGGGACCGAGACGCCGGAGGCCAGGAGCTGCGCGCGGGGCCCGTCGGTTTTCGCCGGGCTGAGCCGGTAGATGCCTTTGAGGACGCCGTTGACGTCGAGGTTCTCGGGTTCGTTCGGCTGGGTGATCGGTTCGTTGTACACGGTGAGGTAGTACATCACGTTCCGGTCGGCGGAGTTCTCTCCGTACATGCGTTCGAGGCCGTCGCGGATGATGTGTCCGATTTCGTAGCCGTAGGCGGGGTCGTAGGTGAGGACGGCGGGGTTGGTGGAGGCCAGGATGGGGGAGTGTCCGTCGGCGTGTTGGAGTCCTTCGCCGGTGAGGGTGGTCCGTCCTGCGGTGGCGCCGATGATGAAGCCGCGGGTCATTTGGTCCGCGGCGGCCCAGAAGGCGTCGCCGGTGCGTTGGAAGCCGAACATGGAGTAGAACACGTAGATCGGCACGAGGGGTTCGCCGTGGGTGGCGTAGGCGGTGCCGGCGGCGGTGAAGGCCGCGACGGCGCCGGCTTCGTTGATGCCGGGGTGGATGAGTTGGCCCATGGGGGATTCCTTGTAGGCCAGGACGAGGTCCCGGTCCACGGAGAGGTAGTTCTGGCCGCCCGGGTTGTAGATCTTCGCGGTCGGGAAGAACGCGTCCATGCCGAAGGTCCGCGACTCGTCCGGGACGA
>NZ_MTPV01000083.1:0-760 GCF_002009585.1 Arthrobacter sp. SRS-W-1-2016
TCCGGCTGGTTTTCATTAGTCGCAGAATACCTGCAGCCAGAACCGTGCACCCTCGCCGCCGTCGCCGGCCCAGATCCCCAGAATCTCCCGCTCCCCGTTCACGGTGACGCCCATGACGACATAGAACGGGGTGTTGCGCACCTGCCCGTCACGGACCTTGACCACGATCGCGTCCACGAAGAGCACCGGATAGACCGGATCCAACGGCCGGGACGACCATTCGGCCAGTTCCCCGGCGACCTTCTCCGTGATGCGACTGACGGTGTCTTTGGAGACCTTGGCCCCGTAGACCTCCTCGAAGTGCGCGGCGATTTCCCCCGTGGTCAGCCCCCGGGCGGACAGTGAGAGGACGATCTGGTCGATCCCGTCCAAACGTCGTTTTCGCTTGGGCACGATCACCGGCTCGAACGATCCGTCCCGATCCCGGGGCACCTCAATCTCGACCGGTCCGATCTCGGTCAGCACGGTTTTTGACCTGGTGCCGTTGCGCATGTTGGCTGCGATCGGCGTCTGGCCATGCTCGTGCCCGAGGTGCTCGGTCAGTTCCGCTTCCAGGGCTGTCTCCAGCACGTTCCGCGTGAGCTGGTTCAGCAGCCCGCCCGGGCCCACCAGGCTCACGCCCTGCTCCTTGGCCTGCGCGAGCAACCGCTCCGCAAGCTCCTTCTGATCGATGATCTCTCCCGTCACAGGATCGATCATCACCCCTGTCATCTCGGTCGTGGACTCTGACAAGGCCGTCTCCTTTCGGATCAGGCCGGAC
>NZ_MTPV01000050.1:0-913 GCF_002009585.1 Arthrobacter sp. SRS-W-1-2016
TTGCGCATCGCGGTGGCCCAGAGGCGTCCGGCGCGGTAGGAGGAGCGGACCAGGGGGCCGGACATGACGCCGAGGAAGCCGATTTCCTCGGCTTCGGTGGCGAGCTCGACGAATTCCTGGGGTTTGACCCAGCGGTCCACGGGCAGGTGCCGTTCGGAGGGGCGCAGGTACTGGGTGATGGTGATCAGGTCACAGCCGGCGGCGTGCAGGTCGGCCAGGGCTTCGGAGATCTCTTCGCGGGTTTCGCCCATGCCCAGGATCAGGTTGGATTTGGTGACCATGCCGGCGGCCCGGCCCTGGGTGATGACGTCCAGGGAGCGGTCGTAGCGGAACGCGGGGCGGATGCGCTTGAAGATCCGGGGCACGGTTTCGACGTTGTGCGCGAAGACCTCCGGGTTCGAGTCGCAGATCGCTTGGATGTGTTCGGGTTTGCCGGAGAAGTCGGGGATGAGCAGTTCGACGCCGGTGCCGGGGTTCAGTTCGTGGATCTTGCGGACGGTTTCGGCGTAGAGCCAGACGCCTTCGTCTGCCAGGTCGTCGCGGGCGACGCCGGTGACGGTGGCGTAGCGCAGGGCCATGGCCTGGACGGAGCGGGCGACCTTGGTGGGTTCGAACATGTCCACGGGGGAGGGTTTGCCGGTGTCGATCTGGCAGAAGTCGCAGCGGCGGGTGCATTCGGAGCCGCCGATCAGGAAGGTCGCTTCCTTGTCTTCCCAGCACTCGAAGATGTTCGGGCAGCCGGCTTCCTCGCAGACGGTGTGCAGGCCTTCCTTTTTCACGAGGTTCTTCAGGCCCACGAACTCCGGGCCCATCTGGACCTTGGCCTTGATCCACTCGGGCTTGCGTTCGACCGGGACGGCTTTGTTGCGCTGTTCAACGCGCAGCAGCTTACGGCCTTCAGGTGCCAGGGTCA
>NZ_MTPV01000033.1:0-780 GCF_002009585.1 Arthrobacter sp. SRS-W-1-2016
CTGACCCTGATGCTCCGGGACCCGGCCCGGCTCAAGGCGCTGCTTCTGCACCCGAAGCACCCGATCCAGCTGGTCATCGCCGGCAAGTCCCACCCGGCCGATGACGCCGGCAAGAAGATGATCCAGGACCTGGTGAAGTTCACCGACGACCCCGCCGTGCGGCACCGGATCGTGTTCCTGCCCAACTACGACATCGCGATGGCCCGGACCCTGTTCCCGGGCTGCGACGTGTGGCTGAACAACCCGCTCAGGCCCCTGGAAGCCTGCGGGACCTCCGGGATGAAGGCGGCCATCAACGGCTCCCTGAACCTCTCGGTGCTGGATGGCTGGTGGGATGAGATGTACGACGGCGAGAACGGCTGGGCGATCCCGACCGCGAACAACGACGCCTCCCCGACCGAACGCGATGACATCGAAGCCGCCGCGCTCTACGAGCTCCTGGAAACCCAGGTGGCCCCGCGCTTCTACGGCTCCACGGTCTCCGAACACGCCGGCGCGGCCGGGCCTTCGCAGACCGGCCCGGAAGCCGTGCCGACGCACTGGGTGTCCATGATCAAGCACACCCTGGCCCACCTCGGCCCGGCCGTCTCGGCCGACCGCATGCTCCAGGACTACGTCAACACCCTCTACCGTCCGGCGGCGGAGTCGGGACGGCGTGCCGTGGCTGGCTCGTTCAAAGAAGCAAAGGAACTCGCGGCCTGGACCAGCAAGGTCCGCGACGCCTGGCCGCAGCTCATCGTGGAACACGTGGACTCCGTGGGCGTCTCCGAAGAACCCCAG
>NZ_MTPV01000027.1:0-776 GCF_002009585.1 Arthrobacter sp. SRS-W-1-2016
GCGCTGAAGCTGCGGGTGATGCCGCCCAGGGTGGCGGTGGCGAGGGTCGAGAGGTAGTCGTGCCGGCGTCGGGCGGTGATGCGCGATTGGGGCACGAAGGATTGCCCGGGATCGTCCGCGTAATGCGCGGACAGCCCGTCGCGCATGAGCCGGATGCCCTCGGCGCGCTGCTGGGACACCGCGGCGTGCGTGGAGCCGAGTTCCTCGGCGAGTTCCTTCACGGTCCGCCCCGCGAAGTAGATCTCCTCAACGACGTACCGCATCTTCTCCGGCAAGGCCTCGACGGCGGCCCGAAGGTACTTCAGGCGCTCATCGGCCAGGACCGAATGCTCCGGGGAGATCGTCTCCGCCGCGACCGTGTCCACCACCACGTCATCCAGCGGCGACAGCGTCCGCGCGGCATCGGCCAGGGCCGCTTCCACCACGCTGCGTTCAACGCCCAGCGCCGAAGCGGTCTCGGCCACCGACGGGGTGCGGCCAAGGACCCCGGAGAGCGTTTCCTGGACCGACATGGTTTCCTTGATGCGTTTGCGCGCCGAGCGGGTGGCCCAATCGCTGGCCCGCATCTCGTCCGCGAACGCCCCGACGATCCGGCGGCGCGCAAACGCCCCGAAAGGGACTCCGAGGTCCGGATCGAAGGAATCGGCAGACGTAATCAACGCCACGGACCCCACCGACGCGAAATCGTCGCGTGACAAATGAGAAGCTCTCGCGCAGAGCTCCGACACCAAATAGCCAACGAGCGGTAAGTGCTGCAGCACCAGCTCGTTGCGTTC
>NZ_MTPV01000084.1:0-769 GCF_002009585.1 Arthrobacter sp. SRS-W-1-2016
AAAGTAAGCAAGCTTATTTTCCCGGCAAGAGCCGCGATGAAACGATCAGATCAGGACGGAACCCCATGCCTCCCCCAGAGTCTCCGGCCAATTCTTCCGCTGCAGGTGCCGGCGAGAATCCCGCCGGACAGAAACCCAGGCTGAGCCGGGACCTCGTCCTGTCCACCGCCCTGGCACTGGTGGACGCGGAAGGACTGGACGCGCTCACCATGCGCCGCCTGGGCCAGGAACTAGGCCGGGATCCGATGAGCCTCTACCGGTACGCCGCCAACCGCGCCGCGCTCCTGGACGGAGTGACGGAGCAGGTCCTGAAAGAGCTTCCCATCTCCCCGGACAACCCCGACTGGCAGGCACAGCTGCGCCAGATAGCCCACGACCTGCGCCTGCTCGCGCTGCGGCACCCGAACGTCGTGCCGTTGCTCGTCACCCGCCCGCTGTCGACGCCCCTGGGCCTGCGCCCGCTGGGCACGCTGCGCCCGCTCGAGCAGATCCTCTCGTTGCTGATCGACGCCGGCTTCACCCCCGGCGACGCACTGCACGTCTACCGGGCGTACTACGGCTTCCTGTACGGCCACATCCTCAATGAACTGCAGGAATTCATCGTGGACCCGGAGGAAAACGAAGCACTGCTCCGCCTTGGCCTGCACCGCCTGCCCGCGAAGGAATTCCCCCGCCTCCGCGCCCTTGGCCCGGTCCTCGCCGACTACGACGGCGCCGCCGAACTGGACCAAGGCATCAGCATCCTGCTCGCCGGACTCGCAGCACCCCT
>NZ_MTPV01000008.1:0-602 GCF_002009585.1 Arthrobacter sp. SRS-W-1-2016
CAGGTTCTGCTGGCCCGTCCCCACCAGTTCGGCGGCGACGGAAATCGCATACACGCCCCTCCCCCGGTCCTCGGCCTGCCCCATCGGGCACCTCCAAAATCCTTCCAAAATCAGGCTTGCCCTGATCCATTCATGGTGCTATAAGAAATATATACCAGCCACCATAGATCGGCTGGGTTGACAACAAAAACTTCGATCCGCAAGGAGTGACACACCATGCTGATGCGAACGGATCCCTTCCGTGAACTCGACCGGCTCGCCGAGCAGGTGCTCGGCACCACGGCACGGCCGGCGGCGATGCCGATGGACGCCTGGCGCGAAGGCGAGGACTTCGTTGTCGCCTTCGATCTGCCCGGAGTCAACGTGGACTCGGTGGACATCGACGTCGAACGCAACGTCCTGACTGTCAAGGCCGAACGCCCGGACCCCGTCGGCGAGGGCACCGAAATGATTGCCTCCGAACGTCCCCGCGGCATCTTCAGCCGCCAGCTCATCCTCGGCGACGCGCTGGACACGAACGGTGTCAAAGCAAGCTACGACGCCGGAGTCCTGACCCTGCGCATCCCGGTGGCGGAGAAAGCAAAGCCGCGCCGCATCGAAAT
>NZ_MTPV01000072.1:0-588 GCF_002009585.1 Arthrobacter sp. SRS-W-1-2016
GCCAACGACGACGCCGCGCGCGGGATCACGGACCGCCTCTACGGCGGCGGAGGGGACCACCGCCTGCAGCAGGAGCTGCTGCTGGGCATGGGCGGGGTGAAGGCGCTGCGCGTCTACCAGCGCCTTACCGGCACCCCGGCCCCGGAAGTGTTCCACACCAACGAAGGCCACGCCGGGTTCCTGGGCATCGAACGGATCCAGGAGCTCATGTCTTCCGAGGCTCCGCTGAGCTGGTCCGAGGCCCTCGCCGCCGGGCGGGCGTCCACGGTGTTCACCACGCACACCCCGGTGCCGGCGGGCATCGACCGTTTCGAGGCCGTGCAGATCAGGCACTTCTTCGACGCGGGCCTGGCCCCGGACGTGCCGGTGGAGAAGGTCCTGGAACTGGGCCGGGAGAACTACGACGGCGGCAACCCCGCGGTCTTCAACATGGCCGTGATGGGCCTGCGCCTGGCGCAGCGGGCCAACGGCGTGGCCAAACTCCACGGAGTGGTCTCCCGCGAGATGTTCTCCGGGCTCTGGCCAGGCTTCGACCACTCCGAAATCCCCATCACCTCCGTCACCAACGGCGTCCACGTACCCACCTGG
>NZ_MTPV01000058.1:0-492 GCF_002009585.1 Arthrobacter sp. SRS-W-1-2016
CCGTGCCCAGCCGGCGGGGACGATGCCGTAGCCGGGGAGCCGGGCGGGTTCGGCGTCGCCTTGGAAGAGGGTGCGGTCGGTCATGACGAGCTGGATTTCGACGCCGCTGATTCCTGCGGGGGTACCGGTGGTGCGTTCGACGAGGGTGTCGGCCATGATCTGTCCCCGGGTGCGGGTCTCCTCTCCGGCGTTGCGGAGCGTGTCGGCGTGCCGGGACAGGGCCGCGTGCACGGCCACGCCTTGGGCGACGGGAAGCAGGGCGGTCAGGTAGGTCATGGTGTCCGGTGCCGGGCGGAGGCTGACGTGGCGTTCGGTGGCGGCGTGGCTGGCGCGTTCGGTGACGGTGCGGGGGTCCCGCCGGTAGGCCGCGGCCCGGGCGGCCGCGAGGATGGCCTTGTCCCCGGCGCCGTCGAAAGTGCCGGTGTCGGCGGCCAGTTCCTCGTCCACGGCGCAGCGGTCTTCGGCGGACAGGCAGGCTGTTTCCTTCACGAG